>WFRP01000297.1 GCA_015486505.1 Pseudomonadota bacterium
ATCCGGGAACGGGCCGGATTATTACTGCTGTATTTGGGGCTCGCATGAAAGGCGGAGCAGATTACTTCACACGCCCGGCAGCCATTGCACTTATCAACATCAATTCGAATAGACTTAACTATTTTCGTCTTTTTTTCACCCTTCAAGGTTCACACCCTCCACTCTATATTCACATCTATATTCACAATTTGTCAATCTTCGGTTTAAGCTTCGTCACCGCTGAGAATGCCGCGTTTGTGAAAGTCTTCGCTGACATAATCAAGCCCTAACTCCTGCAGAGATGCCGCGGTCGGAATACCTTCACTGTTCCAGCCTTTCATCTTGTAGTACTCATCGAGGAGTTTCTCTTCGAGCTCGGGAAAACGCTTCTTCCAGTGATCTTGCGGCGGGGCCTCATCAGCCCGGCGCATCCCGCGGCGAATATTAATCGCGCGAACCAGAGTCCGGTAACGTTTCGCGGCTTTCGTCAGTTTCTCCTCATCCATATCAACCCCGGCTCCGGCCTTGATAAAGATCGGATAGTTATGAATATGATAAGGCGGTTTCAGCGGGAACGATGAGAGCCCGGCACACATGCCCAGAGCATCGTCAATATAGTGCATCCGCTCCTGCCAGTCGACAATATCGCAGCACATCTCAACCGTGGGATAATAGGGCATCGAGTTCTCGCCGCGCATCTCCCAATCGAGAAAATATTGTTTGAATTTGTCGTCGGGAACCTGAATCCAGTCTTTGACAAACTCTTCCCGCTGCTCCCGTTTCGGAAACGGCGCCTGCGGGAACTGACCCTCAATCTGGGTAATATTCATCTTCTCCCCGGTCGAATACATCAGAAAATAGATCGGATTGAGCATCGAAAGCTTCAGCGGCAGCTGCTCGGTTTTCTTGATGTTGTTATGGGCATACTCTTCCGCCCCCTTACCGATTTCCTTAGCGGCCCAGTAGGTACCGTTGGCGAGGATGTCACCGATACCTTCACGATTGACAATTTTATCGAGCAGATAATAGAAGCGGCCTTCGTTGTCTTCCGGCATTCCCGGAAAATCGGCATCGCTCAGAATCCCGGCTTCGAGCAGCTCCAGAGCAAAAGCCATAACCTGCGGCGTCGAGAAACCGTCGAGACCGTATTCGGTTGCCTTCTGCGCAATCCGCAGACCGAACTCGAGATCGGAAAAAGCCGCCATCGTATAGGTAAGCTTGGAGAAACATTTCATCATATAGGTCGGCAGGCCCGGCAGCGACAGGGTTGCGCCGCACTTCATCGGACAGTTATAGCAACTGATCAGACGGGTCCGGGCATTTTCCATAGTCTCGGTCCAGTCCTTGGCGATTTCATCGGTCCAGAAATCGCGCCGCCGGGTGCGGGAGTTACCCCACATAAAGTTCTCGGTATGCCACTTCTCATCGTGCACCTTCATCTCCTGGGGTGAACCCAGACCCGCCAGAATCGGCATTACCCCCGGAATCGGATTACCATCACGCTCTTTTATATATTCGAGAACGCCGTTGCACTGTTCCATAAAGGTTTCCGGATCAGCCAGGTTGATATCCTGGGTCCCGCGCACAACGACCGCCTTCACCCCTTTATCACCCATCACCGCGCCGATACCGCCGCGGCTGGCACTGGAGCGGCCCTGCTCGATGGAAGCGTAGTAAACCCGGCTTTCACCGGCGAGACCGATAGCGGCAACCTGAGCTTTGGGCTCATTGAGTTCTTCTTTGATAAGTTCGGCGGTCTCAATCGCGCCTTTCCCTTTCAGATGGGCGGCATCGCGAATCTCGACTTTGTCATTATTAATCCAGATATAGACCAGTTTTTCCGACTGCCCCTTAAGTACGACTTTATCATAACCGGCATATTTCAACTCCGGCGCCCAGAAGCCGCCCATCATCGAGAATGCCATCAGGCGGGTCTGCGGCGAAATTGTCGTAACGATTGTCCGGTTACAGCCGGTCGCCGGCGTACCGCACAAAAGTCCGGCACTGAAAATCAGTAAATTTTCCGGAGAGAAAGGTTCAACTTCGGGCGGCACCCGATCCCACAACAGTTTGGCACTGGTACCTAAGCCCCCTAAATAGAGCTCCGTCTCTTTCGGGTCGGTCGCAACCCGCTCAATATTGCCCCGGGAAAGATCAATTTCTAAATTAAAACCTGTCTCTGCATACCTCATTTTTTACCCCTTATCCGATTGCCGTCAGGCCCCGGTTCAATCAATGCACTCATAATCTGCGGCAGCACCGGCGCCGGCCATATCCTTAAATAACCCCAAAAAATTTTACTCGCAAAAGCGTTACTGCCTTTTCTCAGGGCGCGCCCCAATTGCAGAAGCTACGCCATTGCAGGGGCTACGCCATTGCAGGGACTATGCCATCTTCATTTATCGCTTTCAAGATCAGTAAATCAGGCAAAACCCCGCCGGAAAATAAACCAATCAGAAGATAACTTTCTGCGCAAAAGTCACCTGTGCAGGTTAAATTTTACACGCAGTAGATTATGAGTAACTATTCAGCCTAATGCGGGAACAGATCCCGCAACCCAATTGGGCCTTTGCGGCCCGCACCCAAGGGCACTTCCAATGGTCGCAAATAAGTACTCTTATCAGAACATTTTCTGATTATTAAATCTTGTTTTTTGGTGCAGAAAATAACCTGTAAGGTACTAATCCGGGGTCGGGCGCGGTTTTTCTCCGCCAGGCGTTAAGATTTCTGTTTTTCCTTTAAGCTCGCTGCGCCCGCCTTGCAAAACTCGCTACGCTCAAACAGTTGCAATGCTAATGGGCTCCCGCTCGCTTCCGAAAAACAACGAAATCGTTTCCGCAACCGCTTACGAAAAA
>WFRP01000298.1 GCA_015486505.1 Pseudomonadota bacterium
GATTCAACTATCAGTAAAGTCTGTTCCATCAGTGAAATACGATCTCCTGATCATTCTCCAGAAAATCCAGAAAACGCTCTTTGACAACTACATCCAGCTGCCCGACAAATACCACCATTGCGGCGATAACTTTAATATCTTCAAGCCCGATTATATTTTTCCCGGACAGCAAGATTGCCTGATCGAAAATATCTTCGATAACAACCTGGTCAACAATCTCCACCTGACGCAGTTTACTGAGCCAGATGCGCGCATCAGAACTTAGACGCAGACGTTCTTCAGGCGAAAAATGTCGTTGAAAATCGCTCTCAGGTTCAAGGTCAAGCAGATCAAGATTGAGTTCTTTACCTTGAGAAAGGTTGGCAATCCAACCGAAAGCCGTTTCGATCTCAGGAAAATCAAACCCTAAAGAGACCAGATCATCAACGATCTCCTCCTCCTGCTCAAAAAGATCAACTTCATCCGCAAGATAGTCAGAGATAATACCAATTATCGCCATTACCCGTTGATACATTTTAAAATGAACTCCATTAAGTAGAGATCGCCCATCAGCTCTGTAATTTTTCAGCCAACTGAAAAAAACGATTAATCTTCTATATAATCAGGAACCACCCGAAAACTGTTTCCGGCACTTTTAATCAACATACCATTTAACTCAAGCTCCAGCAGCACTCGACTGAACAAACCGCTATCCCAGCCCAATTTTTCCAGAAGATCGTCAAAATTGAGATCATCAAGACCTAAAGCCGCAATCAACTGCGCTTGCTCCGGAGTCAAGACCGGTCGTTTCAGGGAAACGTTACTACTTTTCGCCGAAGCCACTGATACCGATTCACCGCCGGCAAGCCAGGGCAATGCTAAAAAAATATCATCAACGGATTCAAGCAGTTGCGCCCCATCTTTCAAGAGTCGATTCACACCTTTACTGCCCGGCATTCCCGGCGGCCCGGGCACGGCAAAGACCTCACGGCCCTGCTCCAGCGCCAAACGCGCGGTAATCAGAGAGCCGCTTTTTTCCCCAGCCTCAACCACGACCACGCCCTGCGCCAAACCACTGACAATGCGATTTCGCCGCGGGAAATTTCCCCGATCCGGCCCGCTGCCGGGCGGCAGTTCAGTCAGTAAAAGACCGTTTTCAGCAATTTTTTCACTCAAATGACGATGAGCCGCCGGATAAACCACATCCAGCCCGGTACCCAGCACCGCAATCGTCAGGCCGCCTTCGCGCAAACAGCCTTCATGAGCGGCGCCATCAACCCCCAAAGCCATACCGCTGACGACACAAAGCCCTTTATCTGCAAGTCTTGCACCTAACTCAAAAGCAAAACGCCGCCCCAACTCCGAAGCCCGGCGCGCGCCGACCACAGCAATTGCCGCAGGTTTAAGCAGATCAGCGTCACCCTGCACAAAAAGTACCGGCGGCGGATCGGGAATCTGCTTAAGACTAGCCGGATAACGGACATCATCAAAAGAGATAATTTCACCACCGACAGCGTAAGTTTTAGCTTTTATCTCATCAACTTTAGACCAGTCCGCAAATTCCGAAACTGCCACCGCCGCCTTCCGCTTTACCCCAAAAGCAAGCAAAGTTGCAACCGGAACCTTAAAGATCGCCGCAACCGATCCCAACCCCTGAAACGAGCGGGCGATTCCCAGAGCCCCGATTCCGGGAGTCAGCGTTAACGCCAGCCAGTAATCCAAAGGTTTAATCCGGGCCATCGTAACCTGATAAAAATCTCTGAAAGATAAAGGAAATCAGAAAAAACCGCAAACCATCGCCCCCAAACAAAGCCGACGGATGCGCCGCAATAAACAAATTGCCCGGCTTAGTCAAGGGAAATTTTCGATTTTAGATGTATCCTATTCCGTAAAACAAAGCGATAAACCCAAAATATATACCAGAATTTAAATATTTAAATTAGCGTAATGCGACAACTGTTTCGGAAGAAACATACATCCAACATTTTGCCGGAATAAATCTTGCTAAAACAGTAAATTATACTTTATAAAAACGTATTATTTGCATTTCCCTCTTTCTTATGCTACTCATATTTAAGTTAATGATATTGTCAGCATTGTCTTGTTTCTGCAAATTCACCACCCCTCACTAAAGCTCTCAATATCACTCTCTGTAAGGAACAGTTTCAGAACATCAAAGTAACATTTACGTAATCTCAATTCGCCGAATCTTTTAATCAATGAGCAAGAAAATGTCTATGGACAGGCATAACCCAACCGCCGGCTTTACCCTTGTCGAACTAATGGTGACCGTTGCCATCATCGCATTAGTTGCCGGTTTCACTTTTGCCGAACTCAACACGGACAGCTATCGCCTCAAAACTACGGCTCGAACACTTAAAGGCAACATGCAGAAAGCCCGGCTGCTGGCGGTAAAGGATAGTTGCCCGGTTTATGTCGATTTTGATTTCGATGACAGCAATAGTGCAGACAACGGATATACCATCTGGCAGGATCTCAATCAAAACGGCACCTGCGACGATGCAACCGCAGACAACAACGGTGATGGTGTAACTGATGCCCACGATAATGAATTAATTGAAACAGTTACCCTGCCAAACAACATCTCTTTCGGTTCCGTCACAGCCGGCGATGGTGGCCCAGGTACAAATGTAATCACCTACAACAACAACTTCCGGCTCAGATTTGCTCCTCGAGGCTCCAGTTCCAACGGTTACGCTTATCTTTACTCTCCAAGTAATGATTCAGCCGGTACTTATAGAGTCGGCACGAACAACATTGGCAGAGTAAAATCTCAATATTATGCTACCGGAGGAGGTACCTGGCGGTGACAATAAATAACCAACGAGGCTTCACCCTAGTGGAATTAATGGTGGTTCTTGCCATTTTAGGAGTTGTCATGGTTGGGGTTTTGAGTCTGATCACCTCTCAAAACAATGCATATCATAGTGAAGAAGCGGTCATTGATTTACAGATGAACGGGCGTCTGGCAATCAGCCAAATCAGCCGTTACATCAGAATGGGCGGTTTTGGTTGCTATGGTAACATCAATGACAACCCATTAGAGGTTTACAAGGATGGAACCGACACCATAGAACTTGAAGCGGTTATCACTGCTGAGGATGGAGGCACCCAAACTGAACTGACCGATCCTGACGATGCTAAACCAGACAAACTTACAGTTGTAACCGCCGCCCGCAAAGTCGGAATCGTTGATGACGGAGATGGAACCTCCAATGAAAGTTTTCCATCAATCTCAACCATCCCGATAATTGATCCCGCTGATGACATAAATGATCTTTTGAATCCCGATGTTAAAAAAGGTAAACGATACGTTTTTATAGCCCCTTGTGAAAACACAAACTTTCTTACTCTCAACGCAGTTTCCAGTGACCCGGCAACCATAACCCTAACTAAATCTATCAGGGTGGATGAAGGGGCGGAAATCTACGTTGTCAAAGCCTACACTTTTTCGATCAAATATCCTTCGGAATACGGCAGCCCCAAACCACCCGGCCCCAATTTGGTAGTTAACGAAAACACCGGCGGCTCCCGGCAAGATCTGGCTGAGAATATTGAAAACATACAATTCCAGTATGGTTTGGACCCGGACGGCTCTGGCTCTGAGAACCCGCTCCACTTCGACCCTACCAACAAAGATCACTGGAAAAATAATCCCACAAGCAGCGAAGCCAAGAATATCAAGGCAGTACGCATATATGTCCTGGCGCGTTCCGCCCATGAAGAACATCCGGATAAATATACCGACAGAAAAACATATAAAATCAATGACCCGACTGCATCAGTAGATCATCCCGTAATTGTTGGCCCCTTTAACGACCACTACCACCGCTTTCTTTTAAGAACTACGGTCTCAATCCGAAATTTAAATTATGAATAAACTACAGACTGCTTTCAACATAAAAAGCTGATTTAATATGAAAAAAACATCAACCAACAGCGGATTTACAATTATTGAGCTTATGGTGGCCATGGCGGTAATGGCTTTCGGCATGCTCGGTTTTTTCTTTATGCAAGGTCGGGCCGCGCAAGGGCGGCTGGCGGGGCGCGAGATGAACCGGGCGACGGTTGTCGCTCAAAATCGTTGTGAAATCCTCCGGGCTCTCGACTACAACAATGCTTTGTTGACTGTTGGAAGCCACCCAACAGCAGCTGAGGATGAGGATATTGACGATGGCAAGGTAGACAATCAGATAAGCACTAAATACGGCAATTTCACCTACAACACCACCTGGACCGTCAGCCAAACCGCTGCGCATGACCATTCAAACATGAAAACCATCATCGTCAACACAACCTGGCAATTGAAAGATAACCAGAAGGGTATGCAAACCAAGAGCCTTAACCTTACTTTACTAAAAAGCGAAGAAGAATAGATGGAATTTATGCTGAAAAAACACCACACAAACAATGAAAGCGGAATGGCTTTGGTGACCTGCCTGTTAATCATGGTGGTTCTGGCCATGATCGGCATCGGCATAACCATGGATTCAACCACGGAAATAAAGATATCAGGTAACTTGAAAAATAAAGCCGTTTCATTCCAGAATGCCGATACCGGCACTACCGCCGCCCCGGAAATCATTGAAGACAACCTTGACAACTCCCGCAGCGACAGCCCTTACACATATTCCGACGATGGCGCGAACCCTGTAATTACGGTCAACACAGCAAGTTTTGCCGACCTGGCGGAGAATACGACTCTCGATCCGGCCATCACTATTTCCGGCAGTGACATTGCCAACGATGTCAACTTACCGCTCAATGCAAAAATTACTGTTTCCAAGACAAAAAAACTGGCCGCCGGCAACGCTATTCAGATGGCTGC
>WFRP01000299.1 GCA_015486505.1 Pseudomonadota bacterium
ATTTTACCCCCCACCTTCTGGAGGGGGCGGGGGTGGTTTTTCGTAAGCGGTTGCGGAAACGATTTCGTTGTTTTTCGGAAGCGAGCGGGAGCCCATTAGTACCTTACAGGTTATTTTCTTGTTTTAAAACAAGAAAATGTTCTGATAAGAGTACTTATTTGCGGGCCGCAAGGCCCTGTTTGGGTTGCGGGAGTTGTTCCCGTATTAGTACCTTACAGGTTATTTTCTGCACCAAAAAACAAGATTTAATAATCAGAAAATGTTCTGATAAGAGTACTTATTTGCGGGCCAGCGGATTGCCCCTGGATGCGGGCCGGTAACTTTCTTCTGGGTTGCGGGATTTGTTCCCGCATTAGCATTGCAACTGTTTGAGCGTAAGCGAGTTTTGCAAGGCGGGCGCAGCGAGCTTAAAGGAAAAACAGAAATCTTAACGCCTAGCGGAGAAGAACCGCGCCCGACCCCGGATTCGGCTGAATAGTTACTTTTTCAGTTGATATTTTTCAGTACGGCAGGTTGCGATTCCGGACGCATTGGATAGATTCCGGCCAATTTATCTTAATAAGAGGTTTTTCGCGAATGGATATAGAATTAAGCTGGGGCTTTCTCGAAGAGATTAATTTAGCTCAGGTTGAATCGGAACAGGCTTTCAGCCGGATGCGGCGTTTTCTCTCTGATTTAAGTTTGGATCGGCGGGATAAACTTTTCGATGTTTATATCTGTTCCGATCAGCAGAATTTCGCGGTTCGCAGCCTGCTTGAGCAACTCGGTAATGTCAGGGTTTTTTCCTCGGTCGGCAATGTTGTTTTTAATCCCGGCCTGAGGCCGGCGGTTATCCTGGCCCATGGTCCGCACTGCGGAGCCGTTGATTATGTAAGAAGCCTGAATATGGAGAGTGCCGAAGCGTCACCCCGGCTGCCGGATATGATGAAGTATGTTGCTGATGGTATTCTTGGTAATGCCCGGCGTCAATTACTTAAGATTGTTCCGGAAGCCCGGGCCGGAATTATCTTTTTTGATCATGAACAATGTCGGCTTGAACTTTATTGCAGTGATGAGGAGAGTCGTCCTTACGCGCAGCAGCATGTTGCGGCTTTTATCTATCAGGAACTGGATTTAAGTTTGAAAGAACGCTTTACTCCAACACAGTTAGCGGCGCATGCCGCCGAGCAGAATCCGGTTTGTACCTTGATATCTCCACCGCAGATTCGACCCGCGGGCTATAACTGTTTTGAGGTAAATTTTCAAAATGGTTATGAATTCCACGGTGTGATCCGGGATTCAATTGCTTATACTGTCAACAATGCTCTAACCGGCACCGGGTTGAGTCGCTCGGAAAATCGCGGGGTGGTAATCGCTTATACTGATGCGATACGGGACGAGCCGGCAGCGCTGCTCGGGGTTCTGGAGAGTAAACGCGAACAGTTAACCGGCTTTCTTGGGCGGGGCGGGTCGATCTACTGCGTTGCCGTCGGCCATCTGCCGTCGGGGAAGCGGATCTATCGCCTGCGGAGTTTTGAGTAGGTATCTGATGCGGGAGTTGTTCCCGCATTAGTACCTTACAGGTTATTTTCTGCACAAAAAACAAGATTTAATAATCAGAAAATGTTCTGATAAGAGTACTTATTTGCGACCAACGGAAGTGCCCCCGGGTACGGGCCGCAAGGCCCTGTTTGGGTTGCGGGTTTGTTCCCGCATTAGTACCTTACAGGTTATTTTCTGCACCAAAAAACAAGATTTAATAATCAGAAAATGTTCTGATAAGAGTACTTATTTGCGCCCAACGGATTGCCCTTGGGGTGCGACCAGCGGATTGCCCCTGGGTGCGGGCCGGAAACTTTCTTTTGGGGGGCGGGGATTGTTCCCGCATTAGGCCAGAGTATCGATAACTTCACCGAGTAATTCATCGGCGGCCTGGATGGTTTTGAGGTTGGCTTTGATGGCCTGGGCTGATTCCATAGTTTTGACATATTCGGTGGCGAGATCGACATTGGACATTTCAACATCGACCAAATCACCTTCCTGATTTAACTCCATTCGTGATGGCCCGGGAGACAAGTCGACGGTTATGTCAGCGGTTGGCGTACCGTGAGGACCTTCTTTGATATTGACCCGGCGGCCTTTATAGCCGTCAGTATTCAGGTTGGCGATATTATTGGCGCCGGCCTCAAGTCTGGTGAATTGGCTCTGCAGGGCCAGTCGGGCCGTATCCATTACGTTGCTCATTGAAAAATCTCCGTTTCCTTAAAAAATCCACTTGACAAAGATAACTCTATAAGTTATCTAGGCGCTCGCTTGGTCAGCCGGGGTAGCTCAGTCGGTAGAGCAGGGGACTGAAAATCCCCGTGTCGGCGGTTCGATTCCGTCCCCCGGCACCAGCTTTTCAAGCATTAAGGCGCTCTCTTCGGAGAGCGCCTTTTTTGTGCCGTCTTTTATAGTAAGCATAACAAAATTTTCTGTTTTTGTCCAATGGCCGGTCAAAATTTAACTTTGTTCGTAACTATTCAGCCAAATTTTACCCCCCCCCACCTTCTGGAGGGGGCGGGGGTGGTTTTTCGTAAGCGGTTGCGGAAACGATTTCGTTGTTTTTCGGAAGCGGGCGGGAGCCCATTAGCATTGCAACTGTTTGAGCGTAAGCGAGTTTTGCAATGCGGGCGCAGCGAGCTTAAAGGAAAAACAGAAATCTTAACGCCTAGCGGAGAAAAACCGCGCCCGACCCCGGATTCGGCTGAATAGTTAACTTTGTTCTTGATTAAGCACCCCTTTGTCGTTATTTGTATCGGCATATTTGTTTGGAACTTTAATAATCAGCAAGTAAATATTCGGCTGGTTGTAATTGGCAGTTAAGTAGTTTGTTTTACCCCCGGCAATTACCCGGTCTTTGCTGGTTTCCAGGCTGGAATAACTGTCAATTATCTTAACCTGGAGTTTTTCTAGATGAGTGCAAAAACAATCTCCACCTCCTGTTTTAAGGCTTATGATATTCGCGGGCGGGTGCCGGATGAATTAAACGAAGAGTTGGCCTGGCGGCTGGGCCGGGCTTATGCCGCTTATATAAAACCGCAGCGGGTTGCGGTGGGTGAAGATATAAGGCCCTCAAGCCGGGCTTTGGCCCAGGCTCTGGCCCGGGGCTTAAATGAAGGTGGGGTTGAGGTTCTGGAGTTGGGTCTCTGCGGTACGGAAGAGGTCTATTTTGCGACTTTTAACTATCAGCTTGATGGCGGGATAATGGTGACCGCGAGTCACAATCCCGGAGATTATAACGGTATGAAACTGGTGCGGCGGGAGTCGCGGCCGCTAAGCGGTGATTTCGGTTTGCCGCAGATTGAAGAACTGGTTCGAAATGGAGATTTCCCCGCTGTCGGGACTCCGGCGCTATCCCGGCCTTTCAGCTTTCGCGATGATTATATTGAACATCTTTTAGGCTATATTGATGTGGAGCGGCTGAAACCGTACAAGATTGTGGTTAACGCCGGTAACGGCTGTGCCGGGCCGGTTCTTGATCTGCTGGAAAAGCGTCTGCCCTATTCGATGATTAAACTTCTCAATCAGCCGGACGGAACCTTCCCGGAAGGGATTCCGAATCCGTTACTGCCGGAAAATCGGGCGCTGACCAGTCGGGCGGTGGTTGAAAACCAGGCTGCGGCCGGGCTGGCCTGGGACGGGGATTTTGATCGCTGTTTTTTCTTTGATGAAACCGGCCGCTTTATTGAAGGCTATTATATTGTCGGTTTGCTCGCGGAAAGCCTGCTCCTGGATAATCCCGGCTCGGCAATTGTGCACGACCCCAGGCTGTTGTGGAATACGGTGGCTCTGGTAGCCGAAAACGGTGGTTATGCTCATCTTTCCAAAACCGGGCACGCTTTTATAAAGGATAAGATGCGCTCTCTGGACGCGCTTTACGGCGGCGAAATGAGCGCCCATCACTATTTTCGCGATTTTTCCTATTGTGACAGCGGGATGATTCCCTGGCTTCTGGTTTTGGAACTGATGGCCCGGCGCGGGAAAAAACTTTCCGAACTGGTTGATGAAAGGATGCGGTATTTTCCGGTGAGCGGCGAGATTAATCGGCGGATTGCCGACCCCAAAGCCGCGATTGCTGAAGTTGAAGCCTGTTTTACGGCAAATGAAAAGCCGCTGAAACGGGATTTAACTGACGGCTTGAGCCTTGAGTTTGCCGACTGGCGCTTTAACCTGCGCTCTTCAAACACCGAGCCGCTGGTGCGTTTGAATGTTGAAAGCCGCGGCGATGTTGCTTTAATGGAAATTAAGACTGCCGCAATTCTTGATCTTTTGGAAAAATTCTCTCTCTGACTTGACCCGGAAGCGAATAAAGGTTATAAATGGCGGCTTGAGATGGCTAAATAGCGGTTTGCGGTAAAATTACTTTTATGTAACGCTTTGCAACTACTTGAAATTATTAAAATTTTATCTGTGTCTATCCGTGTCCATCTGTGGTTCAACAAAAAAATAGAAAGCACAGATGAACGCTGATTAACTAAGATTTAGTACCTTACAGGTTATTTTCTGCACCAAAAAACAAGATTTAATAATCAGAAAATGTTCTGATAAGAGTACTTATTTGCGGGCCGAAAAGCCCTGTTTGGGTTGCGGGGATTGTTCCCGCATTAGTACCTTACAGGTTATTTTCTGCACCAAAAAACAAGATTTAACAGTCAGAAAATGTTCTGATAAGAGTACTTATTTGCGGACTGAAAAGCCCTGTTTGGGTTGCGGGATTTGTTCCCGCATTAGTACCTCTCATGTTGCTTGTATATATGTGGCCGCGATAGCGGTCTGGGATGCTTTTAAATAAAAATATGATTTTGGGGAGAAAGCCTGTGACTGAAGAGAAAAAAGTTGACGAAAAAAAGGTGGCTAAAAAGGACGAAAATAAAGGGGAAAAAAAGAGTGAAACTGCGGGAACGGCGGCTTCGGTGAAAACCGACCCGCCGAAAAAAGTTTCCCTGGCTCTGATTGCGATAATTTTGACCGGCTTGATGGCTGTGGCGGTGATTTTCGTGTTTTTGAACAGCCAGAAACTCAATAAGAAAGTTGTTGATTTAAATCGACAACTGACAACCCTGCAGAGTGAAGAAAAAGAGGTCGGGCAGCGGGTTTTAGCGCTTGAAGATGAACTGGTGGTTATGGGTCTTAAACATCGCCTCAATAAAATCGAGCGTTCCTGTAAAAATCTTAAGGGACTAAAAACCGTATTGGCCGACAACCCGGAAATGACTGAAAAGATTCAAGCTCTGGTCGATGACCTGATGGTGGAGCAGAAACGCCTGCAGGGTGAAATCTGTGGTAACGCGCACAGGAAATTCAAAGCCACCCGTAGGCTTGGCTCCGGTGCGGCGCTGCCGTCAATGGCGCCGGCCGGTTATCGGTGTTGTCCGGAATCCGGTAAATGTATTTTGTTGGCGCCGGTTGAAAACCAGCACCCACAGGGACACGCGAATCCGGCCCCGGCAACCCACGCCGCGCCCAAACCGGCTCCGGCGGCACCGCAATCAGGCTGGGCAAAATTTATCAATACCCGCATTTTCGGCAATTGATAATCTCAAGATGAAAAATTCATCTTCTAAGTGACGCTTTGTAACTAATTTAAATTATTAAAATTTTATCTGTGTCTATCCGTGTCCATCTGTGGTTTAACAAAAAAATAGAAACCACAGATGAACGCAGATTAACCCGGATTTAGTTCCTCTCATGTTACTTGTATATTTGTGGCCGCGATAGCGGCCTGAGGTGCTTCTAACAAAAAACCCGGAACTTCGGCTCCGGGTTTTTTATTAAAAACTCAACTTACTGAGTCAAGATAACTTATTGATTTATAAGCTAAGCTGTAACTATTCAGCCGAATCCGGGGTCGGGTGCGGTTTTTCTCCGCCAGGCGTTAAGATTTCTGTTTTTCCTTACGCTCGCTGCGCCCGCCCTGCAAAACTCGCTTACGCTCAAACAGTTGCAATGCTGATGCGGGAACAGGTCCCGCAACCCAAACGGAGCCTTCTCGGCCCGCACCCAGG
>WFRP01000300.1 GCA_015486505.1 Pseudomonadota bacterium
GTTCTGATAAGAGTACTTATTTGCGGGCCGCAAGGCCCTGTTTGGGTTGCGGGATTTATTCCCGCATTAGTGCCTTACAGGCTATTTTCTGCACCAAAAAACAAGATTTAATAATCAGAAAATGTTCTGATAAGAGTACTTATTTGCGACCAGCGGATTGCCCCTGGGGTGCGGGCCACAAAACCCTGTTTGGGTTGCGGTATCTGTTTCCGCATCAGTAACTATTCAGCCGAATCCGGGGTCGGGCGCAACTTTTTTCCGATTATAATACCCCTCTGCAAAAGTTGCAACGCAAATTCATTATTTTCATTTTTTGGTAACTATTCAGCCGAATCCGGGGTCGGGCGCGGTTTTTCTCCGCTCGGCGTTAAGATTTCTGTTTTTCCTTACGCTCGCTGCGCCCGCCTTGCAAAACTCGCTACGCTCAAACAGTTGCAATGCTGATGGGCTCCAGCTCGCTTCCGAAAAACAACGAAATCGTTTCCGCAACCGCTTACGAAAAACCACCCCCGCCCCCTCCAGTAAGTGGGGGGGGTAAAATTTGGCTGAATAGTTACATTTTTTGTAACTATTCAGCCGCCGTGGCCGCCGTGTCGCGGGGTTTCGAGGGTGCCTTGCGGGTTGGCGGCGGCCGTTGTGAAAGCCGAAAGGGGCCTGGTAGTCGGAGATGCTCAAGTGTCGGACTCAGTAAGACGGGTAAAAAGCGAATAATCGCCCGGTGATTTTGGGGATAGCCGGCAAACCCGTGATCCTAACAGTAAACGAGTTGCTTGACAATCGAATTTTTATAAGATTTAAAACAAGCAAGCCCCGTGGCAGAATATCTGCCGCAGGGCCCGCGTTGATTTTTCCAGCTTTTCAGCCTTTCACTCTTCTTGTCTTTTCGGTTTTACTTGATTTTTACCTCAATCTGTTTCGGTTTGGCCTCTTCGGCCTTGGGGATTGTGAGATTGAGGGTTCCGTTTTTGTAGACGGCTTCAATTTTATCGGCCTGGATGGTCTGCGGCAACGTAAAACTGCGGATGAAGGAGCCGTAGGAACATTCTACCCGATGGTGTTTTTTATCTTCAGTTTCAGATTTCTTTTCCCCGCGGATAGTGAGGATGGAATTTTCAAAATTGACGCTGACATCTTCTTTCTCAACTCCGGGCAGTTCGACTTTGACGATAAAAGCCTCTTTGGTTTCACTGATGTCAACCTGCGGCATCCAGTCGCCGACCTCAAAGGCCTGATCGTCGGTTTTTGCCAATGTTTTCCTCGCAGTTCTCCCATATCTATCCAGCAATGCTTCCATTTCACGGAACGGATCCCAAACGGCTAAGCTCATAATGCACCTCCTGTTTTTCCAAAGAAGTTAATTGATGAAGTTAACAGATTAATTTTTTTACCGATCCGAACAAATTCGCGAATTGATTCGAAAAATCTCATTTTCAGGAGGGGGTTCGCCCTCCATTTGCAGTGAAATTATGGAATGATACTGGAAATGTCAAGGGGGCGCAAAAAAAAATTTTAGATTTTTTGCGCCCCCGGATAAATCAGTTTCTCAGGCGAAAACGATGGCGTCGGGAAAGGTTAAAATTCCAGAGATAACTGCATCGTAACCGAGTCGGCATTGTCGCCGCTGCCGCCGTCGCCCTTATCGTAGTCTTTGTCGTGGGCGTATTCCAAGGCCAGGGAGAGGCCGTCAACCAGACCAACGCCGCAGCTGCCGAGATAGCGTTCCTCGGGCAGCTCCAGGGCCAAAGCTTCGTCAGTGCCCTGGTAGGCAAGCGCGAAAACCGTTTCATGGTCGGCAATTTGAAAGGTGTAACCTAATTCAATATTCCAGGCTTTGGGTTCGGCCCCGTCGCCTTTGAACTCAAGTTCGGAAACCTTAAAATCATCAAGAGCGCCCAAGTATTCACCGATCAGCCGCAGTCCCTGCCAGGATAAAATCGCGTGCCCGGTAATCCCGTCAACATAATCGTCAATCTCACTCGGGAGAATATCCTTCAAGGTGTCGGAATCGGCCAGGCTGTTAATCCAGCCTAAGCCGACATCAATGCCGAAAGTATCATTTTCAAAAACATAGCCGGCGTCAGCCCCGAAGCATTTAATCTCGTCATCATCGCCGCTCTCATTGATGTCGCCGTTGAAGGCGTAGGTGCCGATGTGGAGACCGTTATACTCGGCTCCGACCACGATTGCGCTTTCCCGAGTTTCGCCAAGTTCCAGGGTCAGCGGATCGGAGATCATATTACTCTCAAAATTCCCGAACGGGACATAGAGTTTACCTACCTGACAAAAAAGCGGGAACTTGTCGGTGTTGCCGAGAAAGATGTAAGCCTCATCAATATCAACCGGCTCGGTCTCATCCTCTTCCCAGAGAAACATAATGTGGGATTTTACATATTCATGGAGATTGACATCGATATCCAGTTCCGCGGTGGCCAGAGTGATGTCGCTGGAATCATTGTCATCATAATCTTTGGAGTAGTTGACTTCGGCTTCAACCAAACCGCTTAACTGGACCCGGTTGTTGAGGAAGTTCAACCCTTCACCAAGGGCGCCGGGCTCATTTGCGGCGGCGGCCTCGGTTTTTTCAACTTGTTCCTGGAGAGGAGTACGTTCGCGCTGGAAATCCCGCCGGCTGCCGTTTAAAAGATCTTCATTGGCTTTGATAATCTGTTTCTGGCTGGCAAGCTGGGCCTGCAGCTCTTTCAGCTGCCGGGCAAGTTCCTGAACCTGTTGTTCCAGAGCTTTAGTGTCGGCGGCAAAAGCTGCCGCCGGTAGCAAAAAGCTGAAAATTGTAAAAATAATCAGCAGGTTTCGGGTGAATTTCATCTGTTCCTCCTTGTTTGATCTACTATGGTTAGAGTTTGATGTCGTTGTCTTTGGCGGCATCCTTGATATGGTTGATATAGATGTCGGCGATTTTGTCATTCTCGCCCAATCCTTTCGTAACGGTAATTACCTTGATACCTTTACTTTTTAAGACCATTTTCCAGGAATCATCATCGTCGCCGGCCATATCGTTGTTGGCGTGGTCACCGGCAACAATCATCAAAGGCTTCAGCATGACTTTTTTGGTTTTGGTGTGCAGTAAAGTTGCAACGACATTGTCCAGTGCCGGGTAGCCCTCGACGGTGCCGACCAGAATGTTGGTTTTGGGGTACATTTTCTGCAGGGTCTGCTGAAATTCGGCATAGATACCGGTGCTGTAATACTCATTGCCGTGACCCATGTAGACCAGGGTTGCACCGTTTTTATCAGCCTGGGCAACATCCGCGGCCAGAGCTTTGGCGGCGGGGATCAGATCTTTATGGTAGTCATATTCGATTCCGTATTTGCCGAGCAGCGGCCGGCCGATAACCAGTTTGTGAAAAGGGCTGAATTTGGCTTTGATCGTTTTGATGGCGGCAAGCTGGGTGATGTATGAGTTCAAATCAGCGAACTCTTCACCGGCGTAAATATGAGTCGGCTGGACGATGATAACATTATAACCCTCATCCTGGAGGTCGGCGATGGTGGCCAGCGGGCCTTTGACGTAGAGGATGTCCTGCGGGATGTCAGGGTTCTCGGCGAGAAATTTCTGGTCATTCTGCCGTTTATGCCAGATCTTGCGGATGATATTAGAGGTAAAAGCCATTTTGACTTCGGTTTCCGGGAAGGCTTTCCGTACCTGATTGCGAATATTGGTGATTGCGACCAGGGCGCTGGGATAGCTGGTGCCGAAGCCGGCGAGAACGATGGCTTTTTTGACCGGCCTGGTTTTGGCCGCGGCCGCGGGTGCCGACAGGGTCAGAGATAAAACAGCGACGATAAAAAGCAGTCTTAAAGATTTCATTTGCGGTACTCTTTTCATTTGCGGTACTCCTTAAGTATTGTGTAAAAGGTTGGCTGAAGTTAGTTCAGCTGTTTTTAAGTTTTAGTTCAATTCCTGCTCGGAGCAGAGTTTACTGATGTCGGTAAACGCATCCAGACTCATTGACTGATCCAGGAAAACGTAGTCTCCGGACTCTTCACTGAACTGAACCGAAAGGCAGTTGACCGAAGAGACATTTAGCTCCTGTAACTCCTGATAAGCCTGGCCGATACCGGGCAGCGGCCGGTTGCCGCTGAAACGATATTCAAAAAGATCAAGGTTGTTTTTCCTGACCAGAGAACGCAGAGCTGATTCGTCCTGGGCCGCTTTGCCGACAACGTGAATGATGTAGCCTTCTTTCATGATTCCTCCTTAAGATAACTGAGTCGAAAATTTCGACAGTTTGCGGCGGGGATTGTCTGCCGCCGATAAAAAAGCAAAAAAAATCCCCGGACCAATTAACATTAAATTGATCCGAGGAATCCCTGATTTTTCCACGAATAACAGTGAGCTTCTTACCCCTTGTCCACGGGAGTAACACTCTTGCAGCATCCGTCTTTTCTCTGACTTATGCTGTCGGCAAAAATTTGGTCTGCTTCAGCAGGACCAATTTTTTTGCCGATAAATTTTCAGACAGGTCTTCTGACTTTCCGGCTCATTCTGCAGGTTGTGCCTTCCCATCTGTATTCTTACAGACAGTGACATTCTTACAACCTTCGTCCCCGGTTACAGCGGCGGGCCCGTCCCGGAATTGCACCGGGTTCCCAATTAAGCTCATTTCTCGAGCATCTGAAATCTGGTGGCTTTCATAATTTAATCCGCTATGTAAGTCAATAAATTTTTTTAATGAGGTGATTTTGAGGAAAATAATTTACGGGCCGGGCAAGGTTATGAAAACCCTATTTTAAAAAAAATGAAAATATGTTACACTTGAAGGTAACTTCTGCAAAAGGGGAAAAACATGAGCACTTCGAAAGTAACTATGAAATCCGATTTTGGGGAACCCGATTTGGGTCTTGGCGGTTTTACTCTGGTCGAGTTGTTGATGGCGCTCGCCATTGCCGGTATAATCGCCGCCTTTGCCATCTCTATCTCAAGTTCAATCAGCGGTTTAAGTAAACAGGCGATGACCAAAGCCCGGATGGAAACCATCGCCGCCAAAGCCCGGCAGTATTATCGTGCGCATAAAGCGCAGGTTGCCGCGGCAAGTACTCCGGCGGAATCGGTTCCGGTAACCTCGACAAGTCTTAATCTGGAGCAGAAATATCGTCTCGATGGCTGGGGGAAATTTCTCTATTATCGGGTGTCAGCTTCGATAAGCGACTTGCAAATCAACAGTAGCAGCACAAAATTTGGGACCATCATTATCAGCAGTGGACCCAACCAGCAATTTGATATCGAAAATTATAAAACAGATACCAATCTGAAGTTAAAAGGTGACGATATAATCGTCGGCGTAAACTACAGCCAGGAAGCAACCGAGATTACACTGGAGGAATTGCAGGTTCTGCAGAGCAAGGTTGAAGCCTTTGACGCCCAGTTTGAGGGGGTGGATAATGATGGTGATGATGATGTTGATGAAAATTTATGTTTTCCTTACAAGGGAGTAATCGATTGTTATAATGGCTCGTCCGTTAGTGGTGCTGTCGATGATCCAAACTGTGGTCGTGCAACATTAGATGAAATTGAGAATAAAACTTTTACCTGTGATTGCAATGATGATGGAGTTATTGGTAGTAATGAATACATGAACGCCTGTTGCTTTATAAGGAAAATGTATGGTCTTTCTCTCCAATATCTAACTGACCCGTGGGGCAATCCTTATTTGTGGAGTGATGCAACTGATCCTTTAAAACATCATAAATTCTGGTCTGTTGGGCCGGACCGTAAATCTGGTGAGACTGCCGGAGATACTGATGACGATATCGTTTATTGATTTATTTTGCCATAGACCCCACAAAACCACACAGACGAGCAAAGATTTTATCAACGATGGGGGCAGGCTGAATCTGGTGGGGTCAGGCTTGACTTATGGGTATTTGCTGGTTGGCGTTTTGGCGGTTGGCGCAGGGTTTGGCTTCGCCCCTCTGGAACGGGGTCAAACTTGACATGTTTGCTGGGGAACGCAAAATGTCAAGTATGACCCCAATCGCCCAGAACGAAGAAAGCATTGACCTGGGGTCAGGCTTGACTTAAGGGTGTCTGTTGGGGATATGGCAGCTTGGAGCATCGAAATTAAGTCATAACCCAACCTTTTCAATCAACTTGTTAACCTGTTGTTGGAGAAGAGGAATATCCTTTGAAATTAAACCCCAAATAATGACATTATCAACCTGGTCATAGCCGTGAATCACCAAGTTTCTTAAATTAACAATCCTTCTGGAATCGGTAATAGCTATTTCAGGATCAAGTTTAAGGATACGATTAGTGGCCTCTCCGATAATTTCTAGTTCTCTTTCAACCGCCCGTCTCAATACTTTCTTATCAAGATAAACCTGAAAATCTCGCTCTTCGCCCAAATAATCATTAATCGATTCAATCGCCTCCTGGATATCGAACAAATATTTTCTTATTTCACGCCGCATAAAGAAGTTCCCGGCTGTCATTAATGCTATCACGCAAAAAAGGGTTAACTATAGAAGATTCGGTCAACAAATCGACTTTTCGTCGAAATAATTTTTCAAGATCATTATGCAGGTTGAAAAAATTATCAGTGTAGCGCTCAATTGAGATCTCTTTAAAAGAGATCAGAATGTCAATATCACTTTCACGACTAAAACAATCACAGCACACTGAACCAAAGAAATACATCGTCTTCACATCATACGTTACACAAAGACGCTCGATTTCAGGTTTTTTTTCAAGTACAAAATTTCGCAACATATCTACTAATGCGGGAACAATCCCCGCAACCCAAAAGAAAGTTACTGGCCCGCAAATAAGTACTCTTATCAGAACATTTTCTGATTATTAAATCTTGTTTTTTGGTGCAGAAAATAACCTGTAAGGTACTAAACCCCAACTTATGTCGTCCTGATATCAATTTTTGAAGCGGTTTAAAACGGTAGCGATCTTTTTAAAATCATTTCTCCTTTATAACAGATAAACAGGATAAAAAAAAGCCCTAACGGTTAAATAGCGGCTTAGCTTTGGTGGTTTTGCCTTCAGTCGGTTGGGCTCCTTGATCAGATTCGTTGCTCGCGGAAAACCCGCTGCAGAATAGGGCTTGAGGCTTTGGGGTCTGAGGCTTTGGGGGATTTGGGGGTCAGGCTTGACTTATGGGCATTTGCGAAATGGGCTTTCTTTTCTTGTTCGAGCTGCGAATAAGTCCGCTGCCATTCAGAACCAAACCCAAGGTAGCAAGAAGGCAATCACTGCGTTTTTTCTTTGGAACATAGAACTTAGTGGCGGCGATTAACCGTCCACTGAAACGGATTGTTCACATTGTTCACATTGTTCATATAGTGTTTCAGGTGCAATGTCGAAACCGGAAGGCCAGGCAAGTGTAGGCCATGAATCCAGGTAGAATTTAGCGATTTCTGATTCGTTGGTTAAAGATTTCGCCTGGGGATACTTTACAATGACCGGTTTTACATTCACCACACCTTCTACGCCATCGTTAAAACGAAGATGAAACTTGTATCCTCCAAGATATTTTGCATTTTCTAAATATACACAATCCATGGTTATTCTCCTTATTTTTCAGGGTACCTCGAAAAATTGTCTTTTTGTCCAATTACTGCGTTGGTTAAAAATTTTAATCCTCAAAATACTAAGTGTATTCTTGCGGTTAAAATTCTTAACCGCCTTGTACTTAAACAAAAATCCTAATTTTTCAAGACACCCTTCAAACTAGACCAAAGGTTCTA
>WFRP01000301.1 GCA_015486505.1 Pseudomonadota bacterium
CGACTCAAGACTATCCGGCGAAAATATTTGCCTAACGACCAGCTTACGGCGGCTCCCAGCTGCAATAACGAAACCGAACCCCGATTCCAGGCCGCGTAAAGTGCCTTTAATTCACCCTTTTCCATCTGCCGGAGTTCGGCACTGAGACCGGAATCTCCGAAGGCGGGTTTGTGGATTGCTGTTAACGGCAGATCCATAAAAACCGCAGTATAGCCGACTTTTAAAAGCGCCAGCCAAAGATAATAATCTTCACTATAGCGAGCTGTTTCCGGAAAACGCAGAACCAGATCACGTTTCAGCATAACTGTCGGGGTCTGCAAACGATTGCGAAACAACAGTTTTTTCAGATTGCAGTCTATAACTTGAAATTTTTGCGGCAGTTTACGGATAAGACTCGATTCCCCGCCGCACCGGTGACCACAAATTGATATTTCAGGGTTTTGCCGCATAAAGGTCAGCTGCAGAGCAATTTTATCTTGATGCCAGTTGTCATCGGCATCCAAAAATGCGACAAACGGCGCCCGGGCCCGCTCCCAGCCGAAATTTCGGGCCGCCGCCGGCCCCCGGTTTTTATCGAAAAAGTAGACCCGTAACCAGTCGGAATCATATTTTTCAGTTAACTCTTTTAATTGGTCACCGGTTTCAGGATTGCTGCCATCATCAACAATGATAACCTCTGAAGGGCAAAAGGTCTGGGCCGCGACCGAAGCCAAAGCCCGGCCAATCGTGGCGCCGGCCTGATAACAGGGAATAACCACTGAAACCGCCGCCGGCTCCTGCCTGTCGCCCGCCAGTTCAGCGCTTATCTGCCATTCACGCATTTGCCAAGACCCATTCCCAGGTGCGCCGCAGGCCGGTCTGGAGATCGATTTGCGGCCGCCAGCCCAGATACTTCACGGCCCGTTGACAATCAAGGTAATTAACCGGGCTGTCACAGGGGCGGGAATCCTTGTATATAATCTGCACATCATAACCGCAAATCTTGATCAGTTCAGCAACAAGATCATTAAGACTTAAGGCTTTACCGCTGCCGATATTGAATAATTTCACCGGGCAGTCCGCTGACAATGTACAACTTTTTATCAATGCCCGGACCAGATCCGCAATATAGAGATAATCCCGGGCGACACTGCCGTCACCCCAGATCTCAATCGGCTGCCGTTTTTTTATCTGTCCGAGAAAGACCGCTACAGCACCCTGGGCGCCCCCGACCCGCTGACGCTCGCCATAGGGATTGGCAATCCGCAGAATCGTATAATCAAGACCGTGCAGATGCTGAAAAAGCTTAAGATATTTTTCCGTAGTCAACTTAATTATGCCGTATGATGAAAGCGGATCGGTCGGACTTGACTCGGTAATCGGCAAGGTTGCCGCCGGGCCGTAAACCTGACCGCCGGAAGAGGCAAAAACAACCTTTTTCACCCCTTTTTGCACGGCTGTTTCCAATAAAATCACGCTATTTTTCAGATTGGTTTCGATATCATAAAGCGGGTTGAGATTTGAAGAGGCGGGCAGAACCGTGCTCACCAGATGAATTATAATGTCGATCTCATCCAATACGGTTGCGAGAAGAGCGGGAAGACTGGAACTATCGGCAAAATCACCGAGATGAAGCTCAATCTCTCCAAGAACCGGCGCCAGATTACCCAGATTGCTCTGCGGATGCTCCAGTACCCGGACTTTATGACCGGCAGCCAGCAGAGCATCAACTACATGCGAACCGATAAAACCGGCGCCTCCCAAAACCAGATAGTTCATTTTAAATATCCTCGGCTAAAAAGCGACTGTAAAGTCGCCATAAATCGGGGTTTACTGAATTTCCGCAAAGCCCTTCGGGTTGCGCATAGATATTGATAGCCATATTTTTCATCCGGCTCAAGATGACACCCCTCACCCCACTCATTCCAGGCATTGATAAATACCAGGCGATCCTCCTCCTGAAATTCGGCCCGGGTCCCGGCGATAACGGCTTCGAGAAAATGCTGATATTGATCCGGATCACCACCATGGATAATAGTGCCGCCGCCCAACTTCTGCCGGCGGGCATAGTTATCCCAGCCCGGAAAAACCCCGCGGTAGCGGATATAGGGTGCTTTTTCTTTGGCAAGCATCGCCTTGACCAGATCGTCATAAAGAAAAACCCGGTTTTCAATTGTCCCCGACACCCCCTCTTCAGGCCTCTCACTCCAGCAGTTATCCCCATCCAGATAAACCCGGCGCTGCAAACAGCGCCAATCCGGGGCAAATTCCAGCGCGGCATCAAAACCGTGCTCAGCTGGCGCGAAATCGCCCTGAAACCCTTCAACCCGAATCAGATAGAGATCGACAAACCCGGCTTTTTTGACCTCCTGCCGCCAAATCTGGACTGTTCGTTCCGGATCCGGCAGTTCCTCACTGCGATAGACGATAAACACCGGCCGGCCCTGATGCTTGAAATAGCGGCTGTCTTTAAAAACCGGGAGCAAGCTGCGAATATGCTGCTTATCATCAGCAAAAGAGTAGCTCTGGGGCTGCAAAACATCACTATCCAGCCCGTCCCAACGCCGGCTCCAGCTCTCATTCGCCCAACAAAGGCAGAAAGGCATGGTAAATCTGCGGTTGGCAAGCAGCAGGTTTACCGGGGTTTCCAACAGCCGTTTCCCGGAAAACCAGTAATGATAAAAAACAAAGCCGTAGATCCCATAACGCCGGGCGAGCCGGGCCTGGCGCACCAGCACTTCGGGATCGCGCAGATCGTAGTACCCCTTATAATCATCGCTAATCGGTCGCTGCGGCTGGTAATGATTAAAAAATTGCGGCTGAGCCGTCTTGACATGGCTCCACTCAGTAAACCCTTTTCCCCACCAGGCATCATTTTCGGGAATAGGGTGAAACTGAGGCAGGTAAAAACTCCAGAGTTTGGTCATAGTCGATTATTTAATCAGCAAACAGCGCCGGATTAAGCTCCCGATAAATATCCTCGATCCCGGCAACATGGTCTGAAATTGTCCTGCGATAGTCAGCGCGCGCGGAAAAAACTTCAATCAGAGACGGATTTTCCATAATCTGCCCAATAACCCGGGTCAGATCGGCCCGACTCCCGCGGGTAAACGTCAAACCATTCTCCCCATCCTGAACAAATTCAGTCATCCCCTTGACCGCGCTGACAATCACCGGAGTTTTGGTCGCCAAAGCGTAAAGTAGAACCAGGGGGCTGTTCTCATGCCAGCGTGACGGGATTACCAGAACATCGATCTCCGCTAAACGTGCGCCAAGCTCAGTTTCGGGAAAGGTGCCAGCAAATCGGATCGAACGATCTTCACCGCAAATTTTGTTTAGTTTTTCAAAATAGGGTATGTCCTGATCGGCGGAACCATAGAGAAGCAGCTCTTTATTTCCCGTAACCTCCTTAAACGCTTCAACCAGCAGATCAACCCCTTTGTGCTCAACCAGCTGCCCGATATAGCCGAAACGCAAAGGCCGTGCGGCATCATAGCGCCGCACCTCACGGTAGTCGGCAACCACGTCCCAGTTAATACCGAAATTGAGTTTTTTCATCTTTTCCGCTGGAAAATCGTTGGCAACATAAGCATCGTATAAAAAATCGGTGGGCGCCACCAGTTTTTGGTATTGTTGATAACTTTTATGCAGCACCGTGACCCTTTGGGTAACATCCCGCACCTGAAGCAGCGCGTTCCGACTCCGAAAAAAAGGAAGCCTCACCATCCAGGCCGCACATGATACCAAAAAACCACGCAGAAAATTCTTCTCCATTAACCCCGGACTCAACCCCAAACTGCTCCCCAGGGCCGCAAAGCCGAAAACCTCAAGATGACAGCGCAGACAGTTGCTTCGCGAATAATTGGGCCCGGAACAGAGCTGCCCGTGAATATCCGCAAGGTGGGAATTGAGACATATCCCGAAAAAATCAGTCAAGGTTGCAATCAAGGGAATACTGCACGCTTGCGCCGCATCCAGGATGATCGCGGTATGGTTCATCAAATGGGTAACATGCATCAAATCCGGCGCGATATCGGCCAGCAGCTCGCGATAGAAGGGTTCAGTTTCCTTGCGATAATAGAGTTCCCGATAACGAACCTGGGGCGCGAAATTATAATCAACGCAGTGTACGGTAAAACCATCGTACTGGTAGGCAAACCGCATTTTCCCCCGACCGCCCTGCTCTCCAGGTGACATAGTACTGAGAATTTCGACCTTATAACCCCGGCGGCGCAGATCTCGGGCCAGTTCCAGGGTGTAAGTTTCAGTTCCATAAAAATGGTCCGGGAAAAAACAGTGGACAACCAGCAATATCTTTATTGTTTTCAAATTTATTCTCTATATTTCAATTTGCAATTTTAATTTGTACCCGCGGAAAACGGCTTACGCAAAAAAGCGGATAAACGACGGTAGCGGGTCAGCCACAACCAACCGCGGGAACGGTAAATTTCCTGCAGACAGGCTTCCAGATAATCTATTTTTTGCGTTTGTTCGACAA
>WFRP01000302.1 GCA_015486505.1 Pseudomonadota bacterium
CAAAACTCGCTTACGCTCAAACAGTTGCAATGCATATGGGCTCTCGCTCGCTTTCGAAAAACGACGAAATCGTTTCCGCAACCGCTTACGAAAAGCCACCCCCGCCCCCTCCGGAAATCGGAGAGATGAAGTTGAGCTGAATAGTTACTTTCCGTTTTTGGGATTTCAGGAAAGACGAAGTCGATACCTGGGTTCGCGAAGGAAAAGTTGGCGGTAAAATTTTGTTGAATTCTGATAAATTGTCAAGGTCATATTAATGGAAGTATTAGGTCGGCATCTTTTGCTGGAGCTTTTTCTGTGTGATGAAAAGGTTCTTGATGATCAGGATGCGATAGAAAAATTTATGAAAGAGGCGGCCCGGGTCTCCGGGGCGACGATAGTTGAGTCGGTTTTTCATCGTTTTCAGCCGCATGGCATCAGCGGCGTGGTCGTTGTGGCCGAGTCGCATCTGGCAATTCATACCTGGCCGGAGCATGCTTATGCCGCGGTCGATTTTTTTACCTGTGGCGCTGAGATTGATTGTTGGCGGGCTTACGATTATTTAAAAAAGGTTTTTGCGGCCGGGGATTTCGCGGTCAAAGAAATTGAACGGGGCGGCGAACGTGATGCCGCGGGCCGTCTAGTTCACCGAAAATTAAACGATAAACTCTGAGTCAATTTCTATGAACATTTCGAATTTTTATGATGATTTACTGAAACGCGACGCGGAGTCGCTCTGGCATCCTTATGCCGCCGCGCCGGCCGGTATTGCTCCTTATGCAGTCAAATCCGCTTCCGGCACGCGCCTGACTTTGCACGATGGCCGTGAATTGATTGACGGGATGTCTTCGTGGTGGGCGGTGATTCATGGTTACAACCAGCCCCGGCTTAATGCCGCGCTGACCGCGCAACTTGAGGATATGGCGCATGTGATGTTCGGCGGCCTGACCCACGAGCCGGCAATTCGGCTGGCGGAAAAGCTGCTGGTGCTTACTCCGCCGGGGCTGGATAAGGTTTTTTTCAGTGATTCGGGGTCGGTTGCGGTCGAAGTTGCCCTGAAAATGGCATTGCAGTATTGGGTTGCCGCCGGAAAGCCGGAAAAAAAACGGATTTTATCTTTGTATCAGGGGTATCATGGCGATACTTTCGGGGCGATGTCGGTCTGCGATCCGGTTAACGGAATGCACCATATTTTCAGCGATCTGCTGACGCCGCAGATATTTGCCCCGGCTCCGCGAATCCCTTTTTCCGGGGTCTGGGATGACTCGGCTGTTGACGAAATTGCCGGTTTGATAAAAAAACATCATCATGAATTGGCGGCGGTGATTCTCGAGCCGATTGTGCAGGGGGCCGGCGGGATGCGTTTTTATCATCCCGAATACCTGCGGCGGGTGCGACGTTTATGTGATGAATTCGACCTGCTTCTGCTGGCTGATGAAATCGCCACCGGCTTCGGCCGCAGCGGCGAACTTTTTGCCTGTAATTATGCTCAGATAACCCCGGATATTCTTTGTCTCGGTAAAGCTCTGACCGGCGGTTATATGAGTTTTGCCGCGACTTTATGCAAAAACCGGGTCAGTGCGATGATTTCTGGAAATCAGCCCGGTTTGCTGCTGCACGGGCCGACGTTTATGGCTAATCCGCTGGCCTGCGCGGTGGCTTTGGCCAGTATTGATTTACTTGAGAATTATAACTGGCGGGCGGCGGTAAAAAGAATTGAAAAACGGCTGCGCAAAGGGCTTGAGCCCTGTCGTGAACTGCCGGCGGTAAAAGATGTGCGGGTTTTAGGGGCGATCGGGGTGCTTGAAACCCGGCAGCCGGTGGCGGTGGCCAGGGTTCAGGAGCGCCTGGTCGCCCGCGGCGTCTGGCTGCGGCCCTTCGCCCATCTCTGTTATACAATGCCGCCTTTTATAACGACTGATGATGAAATCGATATGATTACCGCCGCTATGTACGCCGCGTTGAGCTGACTTGATGATTTTCAGGGGTTTTGCCGGGCAAATTGAATCCCCGAACGGTTTTAGTTGATTTGAATGGCGCCTTTATAGTATATAGCGCCGGCTTTTCAATTGGGGGCGACCTTTTTTGTTGAAAATGGTGCTCGTTTAAGTTCAAAACGATTATTAATCACCTGTGGGGTGATTTAAACCTGATGGAGATTTAAACGATGGAAAGTAAAGACTTTGAATACTTTCGCCGGATCTTGCTGGAAAAGAAGAGGGAAGTGGAAGAGCGCGTCGAGCAGCTTAAAAATGGTGATATCCACACCAATAAAGATGATCTCTACGATGATATCGATGCGGCCAGTGTTGATACTGATCACAGCCTGCTTTTCCGGATTCGGGGCCGCGAAGCTCATCTGATTAAAAAAATCAACGAGGCCCTGGAGCAGATAGATGCCGGGACCTATGGTATCTGCGCCGAATGTGGCGAGGAAATTAATATTGAAAGGTTGAAAGCGCGGCCTGTGGCGCCTTTGTGTATCGCCTGCAAGGAAGAACAGGAAAAAATGGAAAAACGTGCCGGCAAATAGCTCGATTTTGCCACCGGGAAGAGAATATGGATGCTGAATACAACCCCTTTGTAATCGAAAAAAAATGGCAGGCCAGATGGCTTAAGGACAAGACCTTTGCCACCGGCCGCGGCGGCGAGAAATACTATCTTCTGGAGATGTTTCCCTATCCTTCGGGGAAAATCCACATGGGCCATGTCCGTAACTACTCAATTGGCGATGTCGTGGCCCGTTATCAACGGATGCTGGGCCGCGATGTTCTCCATCCGATGGGTTGGGACGCTTTCGGGATGCCGGCTGAGAACGCGGCGATTGCCCACAAGGTTCATCCGGCCGCCTGGACCCGGAAAAATATTGATGAAATGCGGACGCAGTTGCAGAGTTTAGGTTTCAGTTACGACTGGGACTGTGAGCTTGCAACCTGTGATCCGGACTACTATCGCTGGGAACAGCTCTTTTTTACCCAGATGCTGGAAAAAGGCCTGGTCTACAAGAAGGCCGCCAAGGTCAACTGGTGCGAAACCTGTCAGACGGTGCTTGCCAACGAACAGGTTGAGAACGGCTGCTGCTGGCGCTGCGGCGAAGAAACCCGGGATAAAGACCTGAATCAGTGGTTTTTCAAGATTACGGCTTATGCCGAGGAACTGCTGGAGGGCTGTAAAGAACTTGAGGGCGGGTGGCCCGAGCGGGTTATCACCATGCAGAAAAACTGGATCGGCAAAAGCGTTGGCGCCAATATCGATTTTCAGGTTGATGGCCTGGACGGTGTTAAAATCTCGGTTTTTACAACCCGGCAGGATACTTTGTTCGGCGCGACTTTTATGAGCCTGGCGCCGGATCATCCTCTGGCGGCAGTCCTTGCCGCCGGTACTGGTCAGGAACAGGCGGTGGCGGATTTTGCTGAAAAAATGCGGCTGCAGGAGATCAGTGACCGCGATTTGACCCAACTCGAGAAGGAGGGCGTTTTTACCGGCCGTTACGCGATTAATCCGGTGACCGGCCGGAAGATGCCGATTTACCTTGCCAATTTCGTCCTTTCCGGCTACGGCACCGGGGCGGTTATGGCGGTGCCGGCGCATGATCAGCGTGATTTTGAATTCGCCCGGATGTATGATCTGCCGCTGATTGTTGTAATTCAGCCGGAGGGCGAAAAACTTACGCCGGAAACTATGACCGAAGCCTATACCGGTGCGGGTTTTCTGGTTAATTCCGGAGAGTTTGACGGTCTTGAAAATGTTAGGGCTCTGGATAAAATTGCCTCTTACCTGAGCGAGAATAGAATCGGCAATAAGGCGGTAACCTACCGTTTACGGGATTGGGGGGTTTCGCGGCAGCGTTACTGGGGCGCGCCGATTCCGGTGATCTACTGCGATAAATGCGGGATCGTGCCGGTGCCGGCCAAAGAGCTGCCGGTGCGCCTGCCCGAAGATGTGGAACTCGGCCGGGCCGGCGGTTCGCCTCTGGCTCAGGTTGAGAGCTTCGTTAATACGGTTTGTCCCGTATGCGGGGCTCCGGCCCGGCGGGAGACGGATACGATGGATACCTTTGTCGAATCCTCCTGGTATTATATGCGTTATGCCTGTGCCGATTTCGCCGCGGCGCCGCTCGACAAAACCGCGGTCAATAAATGGCTGCCGGTTGATCATTATGTCGGCGGGATCGAACATGCGATTCTGCATCTGCTCTATTCGCGCTTTTTTACCCGGGTTTTGCGCGATCTCGGATATATCGATTTTTCCGAGCCGTTTACTAAACTTTTGACCCAGGGTATGGTCATTAAAGACGGCGCCAAGATGTCCAAATCAAAAGGCAATGTGGTTGATCCGAATGCCCTGATCCGGCAATACGGGGCCGATACCGCGCGGATGTTCAGTCTTTTTGCGTCGCCGCCGGAGCTTGATCTGGAGTGGAATGATCAAGGGGTTGAAGGCGGCTACCGTTTCCTAAATCGTCTCTGGCGTTATGTTTATGAGCTTATGCCGGCGATAAAGGAGATCCCGGCTTTTGCCGGGACTATGGCGGAACTGCCTGAAGCTCACGCGGCTCTGCGGCGCAAAATCCATCAGACAATCGCTAAAGTGCGGGCTGATATTGAGAAGCGGATGCATTTTAATACGGCCATCAGCGCGGTTATGGAACTGGTCAATGAGCTCAAAAAATATGACCTTGCGGCCGCCCGGGCCGATAAAGTGCTGGCGGCAATCCTGCGCGAGGCGGTGGAAACCGTGGTGTTGCTGCTGGCGCCGATAGTTCCCCATATTACTGAAGAACTCTGGTTCGAGCTGGGTCATCGCGGCGGTATAAGTTATGTGCCGGTGCCGGAGGCCGATGCCGAGGCTCTGATTGAAGATACGGTTCTGGTCGTCGTTCAGGTTAACGGCAAGGTTAGGGAGCGTTTGCATATGCCCCGGGGGCTGGCCCGGGACGAAGTTGAAAAACTGGCCCTGGCCGGCGCTAAAGTGCAGAAACATATAGCCGGTAAATCCTTGCGCAAGGTTATTGTGGTGCCGAATAAGCTGGTTAACGTAGTATTGGAAAAATCTTGAAAAAATATCTTTTCATACTGGTCTTGCTGCTGTTTTCGGTGGCCCTTTCCGGTTGCGGATATAATTTGCGCGGCACCCAGGAGTTGCGGCCCGGCCTTGAAACCGTAGCGATTATGCCGGTGCTTAACCGGACTTTCGAAAGTCGAATTGAAACCGATCTCTATAACGCCCTGGTTGAGGAATTCGCCCAGAGTAAAAACCTGACCGTGGTCGAGACAGCCACTGCAGATTTGATAGTTTCCGCTACCGTGGTGGCGGTCGATAACTATTCTATTTCTTACTCTCCTGATGATAAAACCTATGAATACCGTGTGGTTATGACCGTTGATGCCGAAGCTAAAACCCGTGCCGACGGCAAAATACTATGGCGGCGGGCGGCTCTGCAGGAGGTTGAAGAATATAAGGCAAGTTTAGAACCGCTGACGATTGATCGCAACAAACAGATCGCTCTACGCCGGGTCTGCAAGGTTTTAGCCGAAGATATCCATGACGGTATTTTTACTGGTTTTTAGTGCCTTACAGGTTATTTTCTTGTTTTAAAACAAGAAAATGTTCTGATAAGAGCACTTATTTGCGACCGTCGGAAGTGCCCCTGGGTACGGGCCGCAAGGCCCTGTCTGGGTTGCGGGAGTTAGTTCCCGCATTAGTACCTTACAGGTTATTTTCTGCACCAAAAAACAAGATTTAATATCCAGAAAATGTTCTGATAAGAG
>WFRP01000303.1 GCA_015486505.1 Pseudomonadota bacterium
CCATGCGGAGATCTCTTTCAGCTCGGTTATTGGTGAAGGGAACATGCGGTTCTTTGGCAAATAACAAAATTGCCGTTTCATGCTTTTGAAATCTTTCCCAGAGGTTATGGGCATCCGATTTTGCCATTTTGCCGCGTTTGCCTTTAGGTTTTGGCGGGATATCCGGCAACTCCTTCTCTCCTCGCGTAATGATGTTGCGGTATCGCTTTTGGAGATTAGCATATTCATCGGCAGTTAAGCATTTTTCTTTGCGCTCGGCAACTTTACGACAGTTTTCCAGTAGAAGTTTCTTCATGTTGCGAGCCCAGCGGTACCCATTGGATTCAACAATAAATGTCAATTCACGCAAAAGATGAGATCCGCAGAGACCGTGACCGCAATGATTGTATGATAGATAAGATGCCCAGCAATCATGAATTATCACTCCGCCATACCTGGGAATTATGTTCAAATCAACTATTGCCTCTTTGCCTCGCTTCCGGTGAAGAAATTTCAGGGTTAAGCCTCCTGAAGAGTAGACATGAATCCAATAATTTTTCTTTTCAACCCGAAAAGAGGTCTCATCAACGTGAATTGTCGGTGACTTAAGAATTTTTTCAATCGCATTGGCCTCCCAGAATTCAAGAGATTGATTAAGGCGCCAGATAAATTTGAGCAGGCTTGCCTCCGCAATGACCGTCCCAATCATTGCTGAAATTTGTTTTTGAACTCGATTTAAAGCAACCATCTGGGCAATGATCAGATGAATTGCGAAAGCTTTAAGGCCATTGCCATACTGTAAATTCCCCGGCATATCCTGAGGAAAGCTACCTTTTACCGTGGCTTTACAGTTAGGGCACTGTTTGATTTCAGCATCAACATGCTCTACAATTTTTTCAAAAACAATATCAATTTTGGTTCGCCGCTCATGTCCGTGGCAGGGCGTTCGATCTAGTGGTGCACCACAGTTGTCACAGGATTCAACTTTCGAGATGGAGACTGTTTCCTTGACTCGGGTATTGCCGACTTTGCCACTGACATGTTTTCCTTTACCCTTGCTTTGGGTTCTGGCGGTTTCATCTTTTTCAGTTTGAGAAGACGGCAAGCTCGAATTTTTGCTATTCTTGCGAGTCTTTTTTTCCAGAAAGATAGAGAGTATCAGTTCGATCACGACCAGCAGGCTGTTTACTACTGCTCGTATCTCGTCAGATACTTTACCGTCAAAACAAAGTTGTTCGAACTCTGCTTTAAGGCGGTCGATTTCCGCACGAACACTTATTTTGTCTATCGTTGCCATGGGTGCATTATAACACAGGTTTTTTCGACCTTCTGTCGTCCACCACAAGCAACTTTTTGACGATTTACGAAATTATTTGCCCATTTTTCATTTTGTATGGTTTAATGTGGCTATTAGAAGCTTTGCGGGCCGGTTCAAGTGAAACCAGGAGCCTTCGAAAAAAATCACTAAAAAACCTTGTCAAGCTTTTTTTTCATTTTTGACAATTTTTTTTAGGGGTGAGCAGTTACAGAAACGTATTGAAAAGATAGGTAAAGCTATAGAAAACCAACTTATAACAACAGAAGACCTCCATCAAATCCATATCACCGTTAGTAGTGGCATTGCAGAGAAAACAGCCGCTCTATCTAACATTGACCATCTACTCAAAAAGGCTGATGATGCTCTTTATGAGGCAAAAAAATCAGGAAGGAATAAAGTTGTTTTTAGGGTGTGAATTAATAAACCAAAGTTCACACGCTTTTGCATAAACCCAAAGATAATTGCTCTAAGGTTTCAGATTAAATTTAGAGGGTTTCACTTGCTGTATAGCAAAGCACACTAAATTTATCTCTCGACGCAAATGTTTCTATCTGATAAAAACAGCTTTCTTTTCAGTTACATAGAACATCTTGCGATCAGATCATAAATTTGATAAAAGAGAAACTCACAGGCTGAAACAGTTACCACATAAACCCAATGCCATCATCTAAATACCGAATGTCATTTACCACCGGCGGTCTCTTTTATCAGGAATCGGTCGCTCTTGCCGGTATCTACCTGAAAGCGAATGACTGGCCGGCGGTAAAGGCTGCCGCCCTCTCCGGTAACCTTTTACAGGCCCGCACCAAAAGCACAGCGCAGCGGCTTTTGCGGGAGATAAGCGCCCGGCTGATGTCACTGACAACCGGACAGCTTCAGCTCCTTGCCGAAGGCAGCCGTTCGGAGCAGAATTATCTTCTCTGGTTGGCCGTCTGTAAGCGTTACTCTTTTATTAAAGATTTTGCGACCGAAATTTTACGGGAAAAGTTTTTGCGCCGAGAAACCATTTTAAGCTATGATGACTACGATTTCTTCTATAATAATAAATCCCAATGGCATGAAGAACTGGAAACTTTGAGCCCCGCCACCAAAAACAAAAACCGCTCCGTTCTTTTTCGTATAATAAAGGAGGCTGAACTGCTGACAGCAGAAAATTTGATCATTCCCGCCCTGTTCACCAGGGAACTGGCTGCCGTAATCGCCGCCGACAACGCCGCCTTTTTCACCTGCTACCCAATATCAGACAAGGATATCAAGGAGTTGCTTTAATTGGCCGACAATCTAATCGCAAACCGCACCAGTTACGGTATTGCCCAAAAATATGACCACCTTTTAAAAGTAATCGGTAGTCAACGTTTCCTGACCATGCAGGGCTTGGGCAACGAAGTCCCCTTTTTTATCTGTCCCTTTCCCCCGGAAGAGAGCGTCGCCATGAACCGGGTCCGGAAACAACTTGTCAACGCCCTGGAAAAAATCGGGGTGCGGATTCTCACTGTCAATCTCTACGATACAGTCATTGAACTTTTGCAGAAACGCAACATTCTTGAAAGAATCCTGGCCACGGAAAAAAACATCGCCAAAGATCAGCTGCTGGAGTTGCTACAAGGGGTACTTGATGCAAAAAGCCACTTGATCCCGGCAATTGCCGAAAAGATGGCCGCCAACACCTTCGATGTCATGTTCCTTACCGGCGTCGGCGAAGTCTTCCCCTACATCCGTTCCCACAACGTCTTAAATAATCTGCAAAGCACCGCCAAAGACAAACCAACCCTGCTTTTCTTTCCGGGCACTTATACATTTTCACCGGGCGAAGGCTCATCGCTGGATCTTTTCGGGCGACTACGGGACGATAAATATTACCGGGCGTTTGATATCTTCAATTACGACATCTAATGCGGGAACAGATCCCGCAACCCAATCGGGCCTTTTCGGCCCGCACCCAGGGGCAATCCGCTGGTCGCAAATAAGTACTCTTATCAGAACATTTTCTGATTATTAAATCTTGTTTTTTGGTGCAGAAAATAACCTGTAAGGTACTAATCCAGGAAAACAATTTTCAGGGCAAAAGGCAAACAAATGATCTTAAAAGAGATTTTCCAAAAACCGATCGACCGGGCCATTGAAGGGGTGATCAAGGCGGATGATGAATCCAGCCTGCACCTTGAAATTGAAGAGTACGTCCTGACCAATGAAATTTCCCAGCGCCTGGAAAGCTTTATCGACGCCTACAACAACTATGAAGGCGCCAACGGGGTCTGGATCTCCGGTTTTTTCGGTTCCGGTAAATCACATCTGTTAAAGATACTCTCAATGATTCTGGAAAACCGCACCATCAACGGTACTCCAGCCCTCGATCTCTTTCTGTCCAAATGCAATGATGACATCCTGCGCGGCGATTTGAAAAGAGCGGCCGCCATACCCTCGCAAAGCATTCTCTTTAATATCGACCAGAAAGCTGATGTCATCAGCAAAACCCAGGTCGACGCCCTGGTCTCGGTCTTTGTCAAGGTTTTTGACGAGCATTGCGGCTATTACGGAAAGCAGGGGCACATCGCCCAGTTTGAACGCGACCTTGACAGCCGCGGTCTCTATTCGCAATTCAAGGAAAAATACCAGGAAATTGCCGGCCTCCCCTGGGAAAGCGGCCGCGAGCAGGCCCTGCTTGAGAGTGAAAACATAGCCGTAGCCTACGCCGCCATCACGGACACTGCCAAAGAAATCAACACCGGTATCCTTGACCGCTATCGCAGCGAATATAAACTATCGATTGAAGATTTTGCCAATCAGGTAAACCGCTATATCAAAACCCAAAAACCCGATTTTCGCCTGAATTTCTTCGTTGATGAGGTTGGCCAATATATTGCCGACAACACCAAACTGATGACTAACCTCCAGACTATCGCCGAAAGCCTGGCGACCAAATGCCGGGGCCAGGCCTGGGTTATTGTCACCGCTCAGGAAGATATGAGTACGATTGTCGGCGAGATGAAAAGTAAATCGGGTAATGACTTCAGCAAAATTCAGGCCCGTTTTGCCAACCGCATGAAACTAACCAGTGCCAACGTTGCTGAAGTCATCCAACGCCGCCTGCTCGAAAAAAACGAAACCGGCATCAACACCCTTACCGATATCTACCACCGGGAGGCCAACAACTTAAAAACCCTTTTCGACTTTATCGACGGGGCCCAGACCTATCGCAATTTCCGCGACCGGGATCATTTTATCCATTCCTATCCCTTTATCCCCTATCAGTTTGATCTCTTTCAGAAAGCAATTCAAAACCTCTCCCTGCATAACGCCTTTGAAGGCCAGCACAGCTCGGTCGGCGAGCGCTCCATGCTCGGTGTTTTCCAGGAAGTCGCCATGCAAATTCTAGAAAACGAGATCGGCCATCTGGCGACCTTTGATTTAATGTTTGCCGGTCTGCGCACCGCCCTGAAAGGTCAGATTCAAACCCCGATCCGGATGGCGGAAAACAACCTCGACAATCCCTTTGCCGTCAAATTACTGAAAGCGCTTTTCCTCGTAAAATATATCAAGGATTTCAAAGCCACCGCCAAAAACCTGCGCATCCTGATGCTTGACGGCTTCAACCGGGACATAAAAGCCTTGACCCGGCAGGTCGAAGAGGCTTTGGCTCTGCTCGAACAGCAAACCTATATTCAGCGCAACGGTGACGAGTATGAATTCCTCACCAATGAAGAGAAAGATATCGAACATGAAATCAAAGCCACTGAAATAGACCTCTCCGAAGCCGCCGATGAACTGGCTAAAATTGCTTTTGAGCAGATATTGAAGATCCAGAAAGTCCATTACCCCGGCAACGACCACAACTACCCGTTCGGCCGCAAGATGGATAATCAACCCTACAGCCGCGAGCAGGAGTTAAGTATCCATCTCATCTCCCCTTTCAATGACAACGACGAAAAGAGCCTCAAAACCCAATCAATCGGCCGCGATGAGCTTTTAATCCTGATGCCGCCCGATAAACGCCTGCTTGATGATCTTATTCTCCATAAAAAGACCGACAAATATATTCGCCAGAATGTCACCATCACCCAGAAGGATTCAATCCGCAATATCCTGACGGAAAAAACCTCGCGTAACCACGAACGTCGGCAAAACCTCCAGCAACAGGTAAAAAACAGCCTGAGCCGGGCCCAACTCTTTATCGCCGGGCAGGAGATTGAAGAGTCCGCCGAAGACCCGCAGGCCCGGGTAACCAACGCCTGCCAAAAATTGATTACCCGCACCTACCCTAATCTCGCCATGCTGCCGGGCATCAATTTCAACGAAAAACATATTCTCGAAATCCTCCGCGCCAAACAGCAATCTCTTCCCGGCTTGAATGAAGCGGAGCAGGAGATGTTATCTTTTATCCAGAACAACCAGCGCACCGGCATTCGCACCACGGTCAAGGTCCTGGTGGATAAGTTCGAGGGCAAACCGCACGGCTGGTACCTGATGGGCATCCTCTGCATTCTCGCCAAGCTCTGCTCCCTGGGCAAAATTGAAGTCCGGGCCGACGGCAACCTGCTCGAAGACAAACAACTTGAACAGGCCTTGAAAAACACCCGCAGCCATGCCAATCTTATCCTCGAGCCCCAGGCGGAATTCAGCGCCTCGCAAACCCGGGCCTTGAAAGAGTTCTTCAACGACTTCTTCGAGCGCCCCCCGCTCAACAACGATGCCAAAGCCCTGGCCCTGGAAACCGGCGCGGCCCTGCAGGAGTTAAAAGATAATTTGACCAATCTTTACATCAGTAAGACAGATTACCCTTTCCTGGCAAATCTTAAAAAACCTCTGGCCGCGATCACCGAAATCACCGGCAAACCTTACGCCTTTTATATTACCGAACTCTCTGGCAAAGAAGATGAACTGCTCGATCTGAAAGAAGATATCATCGACCCCTTAAGTCATTTCATGGCCGGGCCGCACCGGAAAATCTTTGATGACATCCGCGAGTTTCTACACCTGCAGGAAGCCAATTTCAGCTATCTCGAAGATGATGCCGAAAACCGTCTGCGCACGATCATTACCAACCCGGACTGCTACAAAAACAGCACCATGCAGGAGGCCAAAGGTCGGCTTGTCAAAACCCAACAGAAAATTCAATCCCTGATTAAACAGGAAAAGAACCGGGCCTTGAAAACGATCACGGAGATGGAAAACCGTTTATCCGGCATGGAGAAATTTCCCCGCATACCCGCCACCCTGCAAATCAGGATAAAAGAAAAATTTGAAAAATGTCGGCACAACCTCACCCGACAAACCCTGATTGCCGTCATCAACGACACGGTCAACCGTTTTAAAGATAACGACTACCCGCAGCTGCTGGCCGAAGTCCACAGCTGGCAGCCGCCGGCTCCGCCGCCACCGGAACCGGGCCCATACGATCCTGAACAAACAGAGAAAAAAGCATCCTCAACCGAGGAAAACAAGCCTCCAGAATTAGTACCCTTAAGTCAGATCAAACCAGCCTTCAACAATGCCCTGCTGGCAAATGAAGCGGAGGTTGATCGCTACCTCGCCTCTTTGAAAGAGGCGATAATGCGGGAAATCAATGATCACAAAGAGATAACTCTTTAACCCCGGGCCCCTAAACATGGATACAACAAAATTAAAAAAATTCGCCCAGGCCGCCAGGCAGCAACTGCTGCAACAGGTAGCCGCCCGCTTTGAACAGGTTTCAGCTCCCGACAGTTTCGCCCGCCGGGAGCACCCGAAGGCGGTAAAAGAACTTGATAAGCGCCTGCGCACAAGTTCCCGGGAGCAGATCATCGAAGAGGCCGCCTATACCTGGTTTAACCGGTTCTGCGCTCTGCGTTATATGGATATCAACAACTACACCCGCATCGGCACGGTCTCGCCGCAGCCCGGCTTCACCCAGCCGGAGATCCTCCAGGAGGCCAAGCAGGGCCATATCAGCGATGAATTCACCAACTATCTAAATCCACAAAAAGTTTTCGATCTTCTCTCCGGCCAAATACCGGCCGCCGACCCGCAGCAGGAAGCCTACCGCATCCTCCTGGTCGCCGTCTGCAACCGCTACAACCAACTGATGCCTTTCATGTTTGAGGCAATCGCGGACTTCACCGAGCTTTTGATGCCGGATGACCTTTTAAGTGAAAATTCGGTCCTGCACAGCCTCAGAGAGGCGGTTGTAGTGGGAGCGGTTGCAGTGGGAGCGGTTGCAGTGGGAAGTGAGAAGTGGGAAGTGGGAAGTGACGGCGAATCTTCCCACTCTCCACTCTCCACTTCTCACTCTTCAACCTCTCTGGAGGTTGAAGTCATCGGCTGGCTCTATCAGTTTTACATTTCGGAAAAGAAGGATGAGGTTTTCGCCGGGTTGAAAAAGAATAAAAAGATCACGCCGGAAAATATCCCGGCGGCAACCCAGCTTTTTACCCCGCACTGGATCGTGAAGTATCTGGTTGAAAACTCGCTTGGCCGGTTGTGGATGCTGAATCGGCCGGAATCGAAGCTTATTGACAGGATGGAATATTATATTCAACCA
>WFRP01000304.1 GCA_015486505.1 Pseudomonadota bacterium
GCCCGGGCGATGCAGACCGATTCGGTAATCAGCGACCAGACCATCGCCCGGCCGGCCGAAGGTGTAATTATGCCGATCCGTTATACCGGTTCGCCGATCAAGGATGCCAAGGGTAATATTAAAGGAGCGCTGGAGTATATTCTCGATGTCACCGATGAAATGAAAGAGAAGCAGGCGGCGGCCGAGAAGATTGAAAACCTGAATACGATTCCGACGCCGATCATGGCGATTGATACCGAATTTAATGTCACATTTATGAATCCGGCCGGAGCCGCGGTTGCCGGGATGACCCCGGATGAGGTGGTCGGTAAAAAATGTTATGATCTTTTTAAGACGCCGCATTGTCAGACGGAGAAATGCGCCTGTGCCCGGGCGATGAAAACCGATTCGGTGATCAGTGACCAGACCATCGCCCGTCCGGCCGAAGGCGTAATTATGCCGATTCGCTATACCGGTTCGCCGATCAAGGATGCCAAGGGTAATATTAAGGGGGCGCTCGAGTATATCCTTGATGTCACCGATGAGATGAAAGAGAAACAGGCGGCGGCCGAGAAGATTGAAAACTTGAATTCAATTCCGACGCCGATTATGACTATTGACACCGATTTTAATGTCACATTCATGAATCCGGCCGGGGCTGCGGTCGCCGGGATGACTCCGGATGAAGTGGTCGGCAAAAAATGTTACGATCTTTTCAAGACGCCGCATTGTCAAACCGAAAAATGCGCCTGTACTCAGGCGATGAAGAGCGATTCTATTGTTACTGAAGAAACCATCGCCCGCCCCCGCGAGGGCGTAATTATGCCGATCAAGTATACCGGTTCGGTGATTAAAGATGTTAAAGGTAACATTAAGGGAGCTTTGGAATTTATTCTCGATGTTACCGATGAAGCCCGGCAGCGGCAGGAGGCGAATGAAAAGATCGCCAACCTGAATGCGATTCCCAATCCGATTCATTCGGTCGATACCGATCATACGATTACCTATATCAACCCGGCCGGGGCGGCTCTAGTCGGTTTAAGTGTGGAAGAGGCGATCGGCAAAAAATGCTATGACCTTTTCAAAACTGATCGCTGTCAGACCGAAAATTGTGGAACCTTGCGGGCCATGCGCGACAATTCAGTTATCAATGAACAGACCATTGCCCATGTCAAAGGGGTTGCTATGCCGGTTCTGGTGACCAGTATCGCGATTAAGGATGCCAAAGGCAATGTTAAGGGCGGGCTGGAATATATAGTTGACAAAACAGCGGAAGCTGAGGTTGAGCGTTTGATCAGCAATGCCAGCGAAGAGGTTTTGCAGCTGGTCTCCAACTCGCTTGAGAAGATGGATGAGGCTAATACCAATGTTGAGAAGATGACCGGGATTATTGATCATGAAGTCACGTTGCTGGCCGCCTCATCGGAGAAAGTCGATAATATGTATAAATCGGCCAATAATATGCTGGAGATGTGCAAAGACTCCAGTAATATGGCAAAAGATGTTGCCCGAGAAGCTGAATCAGGAAAGAAAGCCGGGGCCGAAGCCGGTAAAAAAATGGATAATATCAATGAATCGATGCAGGAGAGTAATAAGCTGGTTGCTAATCTGGTCAGCCAGCTTGAGAAGATCAGCGGGTTTGTTGATATCATTAAGGAGATCGCTTCGCAAACCAATCTGCTCTCCTTTAATGCCGCGATTGAGGCGGCCCGGGCCGGGGATGCCGGTCGCGGTTTTGCCGTGGTTGCCGATGAAATCCGGAAACTGGCGGAAAACAGTTCCAAATCCGCGGTTGACATCGCCAATATTGTTAAAAAAGTGGAAACCGAATCCCGACAGACCATTGACGCGATGAAGGAGGGGATGACGATGCTCGGCCAGGGCACCGAGGTGATTAATACGGCGCTTGAGGCGATGGATAAAATATCCACCGGTATTATCCAGATTACCGAGTCGGTTGAAGAACTGAACGTTAAATCGGATCTTCTGGCTCAGGATGGTCAGGAGGTTAAACAGCAGATATCCAGTGTCACGGAATCATCACAGGAGAATAAATCATCGACCCAGATGGTCAATTCCTCAATCTGTGAGACGAAAGCGGCTCTGGAACAGCTGGCGACATCAAGTAAAGAGCTGGAAAAAGCGATCAGTGAGTTATAAGGCGATCGTTAATCAATAAACCTGTAAAACCGGGCCCGTAACTATCTTGAAGACGAAGAATCAGGTTGGGGCCCGGTTTTATGGTGTAAGAGAGAAAATGCAGATATACGGTAACCGGATATTTACTAAACGCCTGCAGTTGCGTAAACCCGAAGTTGAGGATCTCAAACTTCTGGTGGAGTGGAGCCACAATTTGGCAGCCTGCGGCGACTATCTGACGCCGGAAAATTATGATCTGGAGCAGCTGCGCTACCAAATGCTTTCCGGGACCCTGTGGAATGATAAAGAGAGGGTCTTTATCGTTGAGTTGCGTGAGAGTCTAAAGCCGATCGGTACCATTCACTACTGGCATCTGAACGGTCAGCGGCAGACGATTATGATCTCGCTGAAAATCGCTCTTTTGGAGGAGCGCCGTAAAGGTTACGGCACTGAGCTGCAGAAATACCTGATTATCCAGCTTTTCCAGAATCAGGAGGTTGAGCAGATCGAAATGTATACGGATATCAATAATCTGGCCCAGCAGCGCTGTCTGCGGAAGCTCGGTTTTGAATTGGTGCAGTCTCTAAGTTATGATGATCAAAATGTTCGGCGTACCGGGCATCTTTTTCGGCTGACGGCCGAACGTTTTCAACACGAACCGATTTATAAATATTATTATGAATAAAAAAACCGGTCTGGTTTTTGATCCGCGCTATCTGTATCACCGGATTGAATCAGCCTCTTTCGAGAACCCGGAACGATTGCGCCGGCTTTATCAACTGCTGGGCAGCTCCGAAAATCGGAACAAATTTCTCCAGGTCAAGCCGCGTCCGGCGACCGCGGAGGAGATTGAATCCGTGCACTCGGCTTTTTATGTCAATCAGCTCAGGGCCCACGCTCTGATCGATGATCCTTTCTCCTACGACAATGATACCTATATCATGGATGACACCCTGCCGACGGCGGAATTGGCCGCCGGCGGCTGTTTCGCCCTGGCTGACCGGATTATGGCGGCCGAGATTGACCAGGGTTTTGCTCTGATCCGGCCGCCCGGTCACCATGCCAAGCCCGGGCGGGGGATGGGTTTTTGTGTTTTTAACAATATTGCCCTGACCGCAGAATATCTGCGCCGGGTCTACAAGCTTAACCGGATTTTGATTGTTGATTTTGACATCCATCACGGTAACGGTACTCAGGAGGTTTTCTACGAGTCCCGGGAAGTGCTGTTGGTCTCTCTGCATCAGAATAACCTATTCCCTTTTTCCGGCGTGGAGAGTGAACTCGGCAGCGGTCCGGGCCGGGGTTATAACATAAACGTTCCGGTATTTCCTCAGTTTGGTGACCCGGAATACACCTATCTCATCGGCCGTTTGCTGCAGGGGTTGACCGAACAGTATCAACCCCAGATCATTCTCGTTTCCGCCGGTTTCGACGGTCATGCTGATGATTCAATCAGTGCCACTCTGCTGACGACCGAATGGTTCGGGATTGTCGCTTCCATGTTTCGTCAATACGCCGGCGAGGTTTGTGATAAACGTTTGCTGTTTATTCTCGAAGGCGGCTATAATCCGGTTTCTCTCGAAGCTTCAATCTTGAAAACTTTAGAAAGTCTCTCGGTCGCCAAAATTCCTCTGGCCGGAATCTATCCCGCCAAACGGGCCGAGAAACTGCTTTTCGCTCACCCCTTAAAAGAATTCTGGAGTATTTAATGACCGCGGCTTATCGTCTGGACAAAGCGTCCCTTGATTCTCTTTTTCATGAATGTCAGCAGTGCGGCGCCTGTTGTAAAAAATACCGGCGGATTCTCCTGCAGCCGGATGAAGTTGATTTTATTAAAAAAATGGGCGGCCAGGTCGGGGTTGATCTGAAACTCAGTGATCTGCGGGAGAAAACTCTGGTCCAAGCCACCGCTGAAGCCCGGGCGGCCGGCAAGATTTATATGATTCACCCGGATGATAAGGGCTGCGTTTTCCTGCAGAAACGTGACGGTAAATATTTTTGTAAAATCTATCATTACCGGCCGCGGACCTGTCAGGGATTTAAATGTAATCTTGTCGATCAAAGCTTTCTCCAACTGGCCACCGATGACGCGATGACATTGCTGGGGCAGAACCGGTTTGGCTTACCTTTGCGCTGAAGCGTTGGTTTTTTCCCCGATTCAGGGAATGTAGCTTATGGTTAATTTAAAAAAGGTTAAAAATCTGCGTAAAGTCAGGTTGTTTCTGTTGCTTTTATGGACTGTGGTTATGTTGGGGCTGGTTTTGTACGGCATCAGTCTGCATCGGCGTAATATCAGGGGTATTGCTCGGACCATAGCCATAAGTTCAATAAAAAATGACCTCGCATACCGATATTGGGCGGCGCAATGCGGGGGCGTGTATGTCCCCCTTAAAACGGGAATCGAGCCGAATCCTTATCTTGAAAATATTGAAAATCGTGATGTCGAAACGCTAACGGGCATGAAACTTACTTTGGTAAATCCGGCTTATATGGTTCGCCTGGTGCGGGAGCTGGCAGAGCATACTTTCAGGGTTAAAATCCATATCACCAGCCTTAAGCTGCTGCGGCCCGAAAATCGCCCGGACGCCTGGGAAAAAGCGGCTCTTCAGGGCCTGACGGCCGGTAAAACGGATGTATCGGAAATCACCGGGATATCCGGAAAGCCCTACCTGAGAACCATGCATCGCCTGCTGGTGCGGAAAAAATGTCTTAAATGCCACGCCCAACAGGGTTACAAGGCCGGCGATATCAGAGGCGGGATTACCGCCAATGTGCCGCTGCAGCCGCTGCGGGAAGCTCTGGCCCCGCAGCTTTATTGGCAGTTGTTAATCTATCTGGTTATCTATTTAATCGGGATTGTCGGTATAGTTTTCAGTTTTAAAACTCTGGGAAAAGATGTGTTCAGGATAGACCGGCAGAATCGCTGGCTGCGGGCGATTTCCAGTTCCTCCTTTATCGCGATCGGCATGGCTGTGAATCGAGTTATAAAAGAGGTCAATGACTATTTTTGCGAAATGTCGGGCTATGACCGGGCTGAAGTGCTGGGGAAAAACACCGCGTTTCTCTATCCTGATCCCAAAGAATTTGAAAAAGTCGCTGAACTTTATACTCAGGAGAAGGGTATGAAAGAAATAAGACTGCGGCGCAAAGACGGCAAAATTATTCATCTTTTGCTGGCGACTATGTTCCTGGATGCGGAAAATAAATCTGAGGGAATACTTTTTATGGCGGTTGATATCTCGGCCCGCAAGGCGGCTGAGCGCCGGCTTGAGTTGAGTGAACTGAAATTCCGGGGAATGATGGAGGCGATTTCCGACCCGGTCTATATCGGGGCGCCGGGCCGGGAGATTGAGTATATGAATCCGGCTATGATTGCCCGAATCGGTCGGGACGCGGCCGGGGAAGTCTGCCATTTCGCGGTTCACGGCCTGAAGTCTCAGTGCCCCTGGTGCGAAGAATTGAACAGCTTGAAGCGGAATAATTTAAAAATAACCGTGAAGAGCCCTTTAGATGAGCGCGACTATCTCATCTCATTCTCTAATTTTGCTTCCGGAAAGTATCCGGAATCAAAACTTGTGATCTTGAAGGATGTGACTGATCTTGAGGAAGCGCAGCTGCAACTGCGCCAATCCCAGAAGATGGAGGCGATCGGCACGCTGGCCGGAGGCGTGGCCCATGATTTCAATAATATCCTGACGGTAATCCGGGGCCATGCCGAGATGGGGTTGATGCAGGTTGCGGCCGACAGTCGGGAATTTATCGATTTTACGGCAATTGAACAGGCCAGCGCCCGGGCCAAGAGTCTGACATCGCAGTTATTGGCTTTCAGTCGTAAACAACGCATCAGACCTCAGCTTATTATGATCGATAAAGCGTTGTCGGACTTAAATAAAATGCTGCGCCGGCTGATTGGCGAGGATATTACCTTAAATACCTCATGGAGCGGCGATTTGTTGCCAATATTTGTTGACCCGGGCCAGCTGGATCAGGTAATTATCAATCTGGTGATTAACGCGGTCGACGCAATCCGGAGCAATGATAACGCTTCAGTTAAGCTTATTACGATATCGGTGTCAATGGTAATCCTGGATGATTCTTTTGCGCTTAAATATCCGGGAAGTTCGGCGGGTAAACATTTGCTGCTCGAGATATCCGATACTGGTAAGGGGATGTCTCCGGAGATAATGGAGCGGATTTTTGAGCCCTTTTATACGACCAAGGAACAGGGTAAGGGCACCGGCCTGGGTTTGTCCACGGTCTACGGGATTGTCAAACAAAATAACGGCTACATCGATGTCAGCAGTGAATTGGGTCAGGGTGCAAGTTTTAAAATCTACTGGCCGGTTAATGAAGAACTGTCGGAAGCGGAGGCCGGAGATAACGCTCCGGATCCGTTATCATCCTTTCACGGTGATGAAACCATTTTGTTGGTAGAAGATGAGGTAAGCGTCAGGGTGATTACGCAAAAGAGTTTGCGGATTGCCGGCTACAACGTCATCGCTGCTGAAAATGGGGCCGCGGCCCTGGAAAAACTTGAAGAGACCGGTCTGCGGCCGGATTTGCTGTTTACCGACGTGGTGATGCCGAAGATGAATGGCCGTGAGTTAGCCGAAAAAATTTCAACTTTATATCCGGAGGTGGAAATCCTCTTTACTTCCGGCTATTTTGATAACGATATCTGGGATGATTCCAGCATCCCGGCCCAATCACGATTTCTGGAAAAACCTTACGAACAGTATAAACTCCTAAAGAAAATAAGAGAGCTGCTGGATGAGTAAGATAAACCATTGCCCAACCGCGAAAATTGAATTATGAAGAAAATCAGTCTGACACCGTTCTGACAAAATGATGGTAATGTTTTTTAATGGCCGGTCGAACCTATCTGAAATTTTTGCTTATTGCCCTGACGGCACTGTTGTTCTTTTCTGCTACCGGATACTTTTTTTACGTTCATGTCAGTCGTCATTATGATTTGGAAGTGCAGCAGGAGCAAGCGGCGGTAGCCGGACGGATTGTTGAAAATATGGAGAACTATCTGGCCAGGGTGCGCCAGACGGTAAAATCAGTTCTCAATTTTAGTCCCTGCCGGGTTAAGGATATCAGTGCCATAACCTCAAAACGCTTCCGCCTTCTGTGGGATATCTATCCCGAAATTACCCACCTTATTTTTTTAAGCGCCGATGACGAGGTTTACTACACCGGCAATTCCGGTGATTTTATGCCTCTGGGCCTGCCGCTTAAGGATGTGTATGAGTGGCAGTATTTTAAAGTTGATCTCTGGAGCAACGCCGGAGATTGCGATCTGCATCAACATCTTACCTTTCTGATGCGTTATGTCCCCGAGCTTGAAAAAATTATGCCGGTGCCGATGATCATATTTACCAAGCGGGTGGTGGTCGCCGGTAAGTATGCCGGGATGATGCTGATTCCCTATCAGCTTGATTTTCTTTTTGACAGCTGCTGCCGGAGTGTTACGGTTGATAAACGGCGCGAAGTGGTGGTTGCCGACGGTCGCGGCCAGGTGCTTTTCTCATCGCTGAAGGGCCTGCTTTTTACAGACTTTTATCCCGCTTACAGTCGAGCTGAAACCTCCGATCCGCTTTTTGACCGCAAGGGACGCTTTGCCCGGCTGGATGAGAAAGAGGTGCCGGAGGTGATGGCGGCTTTGAGTAATCGCAATCCCTTTTCCGCCACCTGGAAATTCAAGGGGAAAGGTAAGGGAAATGCCGCCGGGGGCTTTCTGGCATCATTTCGGAGTATGCGCCTGGTAACCCCGGACTGGACGGTTATGGTCGCGACCTCTAGACTTAAAGCTAATGAGTTGGTCTGGCGGCTGCTTTTGCCGATTATTTTGTTGTGTCTTCTCTCTTTGCTGCTGATTGTGGCGCTCTCTTTTATAATGCTCCGCCGGCTTGATCGTTTTGCCCGGGAGAGTACCATTTATAAGGCCGGGCTGACGTTCAGTGTTGACGGGGTAGTGGTGCTTGATGTTCAGGGTCGTTACCTGTTTGTCAATCAGCCTTATTGTGAAATACTGGGGGTTACGCAAAGTGAGATTATCGGCACTTTGTATCAGAATGAGCCGATAAATATGACGGCCAAAGGCCTGCCGCCGGATATCTTCGCGCACCTGGCCCGGCACGGTCGCTGGCAGGGGGTTGTAAGCTATCGCAAGGTTGGTAAGAAACCGGCCTTTGAAGTAAATCAGAATTTTTCCGAGATCTATCGCGACGGTTGTAAAGTCGGTTATATCAGCAACCTGCATGATGTCAGTGAAGAGCGTCGTTTGCAGCGTGAGGTCGAGGTTTACAGCGAATTTCTCCATAAAGAGGTGGAACGCCAGACCGGGGTTATTGTTCAGACCCAGAAAATGGAGACCGTCGGTATCCTGGCCGCCGGTTTTGCCCATGATTTTAATAATTTACTCGCGAGCATGCACGGTAATATCGAACTTCTGGAAATGATGTTCAAGAGTTCACCCGCAAAATGTTCCCGCTATATCGATAAAATCAGACAGGCAGCTCTGCAGGCGGCCGATCTGACCAGCCAGATTCTGTTGTTTTCCCGTCGTGATATCGGCGGCACCGAGATTTTGAGTGTGGTCGAGTTGGTTGAATCCGCTCTGGCGCTGGTGCCGCCGGCAATCCCGGCCCGGATTAACTGTGATTACCTTGAAGATTGTAATGATGTCAAACTGGAAATTGATCGTTCGGCTCTGGTTCAGGCTTTACTGAATATTATCCTGAATGCCGGAGAATCCTTCAGCGAAAATCAGCGGGAAGCCTGGATCAATATTGTCGCCCGGGTTAAATTCGTTGATCGTTATTTAGGCAAGCGTTTTAATCTGGTTCCGGGTAAATGGTATTGTGAACTGACCATCTCCGATAACGGCGGCGGTATCCCTCCGGCAATGATGAAACGGATTTTTGACCCGTTTTTCAGTACCAAGGAGTGGTCAACCCGGAAAGGCACCGGCCTGGGGTTGCCGATAGCCTACCGGACTATTACCAACCATGAAGGGATTATAACGGTAAATTCAGAGGTTGGGGTCGGAAGTTCCTTCGTTATCTTCCTGCCGGTCTCCAGTGGTGTGAAAAAAGAAGCCCCGCCGGAACTTGTGGCCGAGGCTTCCCATGATCTTGAGCATAAGAAAATTCTGGTGGTTGAGGATGAAGAACTCTTGAGCGAGAGTCTTAAAGTCCTGCTCGAACTGCACGGTGGGCGGGTTGAGATTGCCGCCAATGGCTTTGAGGCCTTGAAGGTGCTGGAAAAATCCGAGGTTGACTTGATAATTCTTGATCTTTTAATGCCGGAGATGACTGGTGAGGACTTTTTGTCGGAAATGGCAAATCTGCAGATGAAAATCCCGGTTATCGTTATGACCGGAACCGTTAACGAAGGCTTCAGGGTCTGCAAGCTTTTTCCGGTAGTTATGGAAGTCCTGGAAAAACCGTTTTCCCAGAAAAAACTCCTGCAAATCTGCAGCGAACTATAAAAAAAGAGCCGAACTGGGGTCGTCCGAACTGAGGTCAGGCTTGACCTATGGGTATTTGCGGCGGCTGCTTCAGTCGTTGTTTAGCAGTGTGTCAATCGCTTTGATAACTTCGGCGGCGGGTAGTTTATCCATGCAGGCCCGGGTTTTATCCGGGCAGCTGCGGCTGCCGTGGCGGGCGCAGGGGCGGCAGTCCAGGTCTTTTTTTTCAACTATCAGGGCCCGGTTTCGCCAGGGGCCGAAGCCGAATTCCGGAACGGTGGCGCAGAAAACGGCCACGGTCGGGATTTTACAGGCTGAAGCCATATGCAGGGCCATACTGTCGTTGCAGATCACAATCCGGGCCTGTTTCGTTAAATAAAGCGCGCTCTCCAGACTGCCGCGGCCGGCGAGATTGATAACCTTGAGTTCCCCGGCAACTTCACGGCAGACGGCGGCCTCGTCCGCACTTCCGGTTAAAACTACTTGCAGGCCTTTATCAAGCAGATAGCCGGCAACCTTATGATAGCCGGCGGCGGACCAGCGTTTGGTCTCCCAGGCGCTGCCGGGAACAATCAAGGCGTAACTGCCCGGCGGCGGCATTTCCGCCTGAATTGCCGGGCTTAATTCATCTTTTGTCGGCGCAAAAAGTCGAAGTTTGTCCGGCAGGTCATTTTCGGCAAAGCGGTCGCTGATCAGGGCGAGATTGCGCAAAACATCGTGTTTATCCTGGGGGCGCTTTCGGGTTTCAGTATAAAGAAAAGCAAGTTTTGCGTTTTTGAACCCAATTCGCTCCGGGATGCGGCTTAATCTTAGTAAAAGGCTGGTCCGGGCTGAACGGTGCAGAGAATAAGCTATCTGAAAATTAAAATCACGCAAGATGGCGGCCTGTCGCAACAGGCCTTTAAGCCCTTTCTCCGGGCCCCGTTTCGCAAAGGGAATGACCCCGGTTAAAAGCGGGTCGCGTTTGACCAGATCCGCGGCTAAAGGGGTGGTCATCATCCAGATCTCGGCTTCCGGGTGCAGTTGGTTAAGGGCCGCAATCAGCGGAGTCGATAAAATCGTATCGCCTAAGAAACTGGTCTGGACCAGCAGAATTTTCATCGCGGGCCCCGGCGTTTGAATTCACGATAGAAAGCCAGAGCCCGCTTTTCGACCGCCGCCCAAAGGCTCTTGTCGGTGCGCAAACTTTCGCGCCAGGGCCGCCGGCTGTAGCTTTCAATAAAGCGCAGACGATCATATCGGGTCAGGCCGATTTCAAAACTGGAAAAGTGGAGTGCCGCCAGATCCTTGACCTGCCAGCGTTGCGGCAGGGTCGGCCGTTGGCGTACCCGATGCAGGTCGATAAGATGCAGGATCGGTTTATCGAGGTCGGGAACCTGATTATTAACCAACTCCAGCAGAAAGTGGCAGATATAGAGATCGCAGTGATTAAGCCCCGCCCTGTGCATATCCCCGGCAATACGCGCGACCTCCTTGATTAAAGCCCGCTTGAACTTCGGGGCGGGCGGGGAGTCGGGCCAGTCCCGGCAGAAATCTTCGAGGCTGACACAATTTTTCAGATCTTCGGTAATGACAAATGACTGTTTGCTGACCGGATTTGTGCCCCGGCGGCCATAGGCAACCAATGGGGTGGTCGGGATATTTAATTTTTCGAGCAGTTTAATCGCCCGCCATTCATTCTCAGCCCCGCTCACCGGCCATTTGAGCCGGAACAGGCTTTTCAAAAAGCGGCGCCAACCGAGCCCGTGGTGGAGTTTGGCAAAATAGCTCTTACCATCGTGTTCAAACTTAAGGGTCCGGCGGCCGTCTTTCCGGCGGTAAACCTCGCCGTCAAGGGCAAAAATCCTGGTCAGGGGCTCATCTTTAAGCCAGCCCCGGCGCCAGGAGTCGGGGATTTCAAGGATATCGAAGTTTTGCGTTTGCTTCATATAAAGAAAATTGTAACTATTCAGCCAAATTTTACCCCCCCACCTTCTGGAGGGGGCGGGAGTGGTTTTTCGTAAGCGGTTGTGGAAACGATTTCGTTGTTTTTCGGAAGCGAGCGGGAACCCATTAGTGCCTTACAGGTTATTTTCTTGTTTTAAAACAAGAAAATGTTCTGATAAGAGCACTTATTTGCGGGCCGTAAGGCTCCGTTTGGGTTGCGGGATTTGTTCCCGCATTAGTACCTTACAGGTTATTTTCTTGTTTTTTTCGACAGCTTTTTTCAACTGTAAAAACAAGAAAATGTTCTGATAAGAGTACTTATTTGCGACCAGCGGAAGTGCCCTTGGGTACGGGCCGAAAAGGCTCGATTTGGTTGCGGGATCTGTTCCCGCATTAGCATTGCAACTGTTTGAGCGTAAGCGAGTTTTGCAAGGCGGGCGCAGCGAGCTTAAAGGAAAAACAGAAATCTTAACGCCTGGCGGAGAAAAACCGCGCCCGACCCCGGATTCGGCTGAATAGTTAAGAAATCTTTATGAAAAAACGGGAAACCTTGTCAGCGCGGCGTTTACGGCTCGAAAAGATTATTCTTAATCTGTCGCGGCTTTATCCCGACATCAGTTGTGGTCTTATTTATAATAATCCCCTGGAACTTCTGGTGGCGGTTATGCTTTCGGCGCAATGTACGGATGCGCGGGTCAACAAGGTAACTCCGGCGCTTTTTAAAAGTTTTCCTGATGTAAAGGCCCTGGCGCGCGCCGACCGCGACCAGCTGGAAAAGGTGATTCAGAGTACCGGCTTTTTTCGCAATAAGGCCAGAAACATTCAACTCTGCTGCCAAAAGCTGCAGTCCCGGCACGCCGGCCGGATTCCTCGGACTTTGTCCGAACTGGTTGAACTGCCCGGTATCGGTCGCAAAACCGCCAATGTTATTCTCGGTGAGATTTACGGGGTCCAAGGGATAGTGGTCGATACTCATGTCAAACGGATCAGCCGTTTGCTGGCGCTTACTGAAAATGAAGACCCGGTCAAGATTGAGCGGGATTTAATGAAAGTCGTTCCCGAAATGAGCTGGAATCTGTTTTCGCATCTTTTGATCTATCACGGCCGCAATCTTTGTCCCGCCCGCAGACCCTGGTGTGAATGCTGTCCGCTGCTTAAGCTTTGTCCTTACGGTGAGTTGGCAACTGATGTCTGATTTAGCAATTACTGAAATTTCAAGCCCGAATTACAATTATCGTCCCGCAGGCACCATAATTGACCTGGTCGTGATTCACGCGATTTCGCTGCCGCCGGGAAAATTCGGGAGCGGGCGGGTAATTGATTTTTTTACCAACACTCTTGATTTTGCGGCTGATCCTTACTTTGCGCAGCTCAAAGAACTTAAGGTTTCAGCCCACTATTTCATTGAGCGTTCCGGCCGGGTCATCCGTTTTGTCGCCGATAAATATCGGGCCTGGCACGCCGGGGTCAGCAGTTTTTCCGGGCGCGATAATTGCAACGATTACGCGCTGGGGATTGAACTTGAGGGCGATGACTTGACGCCGTTTACAGAGATTCAGTATCTTCATTTAAACATTCTGCTTAACGAGCTTAAATCTCGCTATCCGGCCATAAGCGATCGCCGGATTGTCGGGCATTGCCATATCGCGCCGCGGCGGAAAAGCGATCCCGGCCCCTTTTTTGACTGGCATAGAGTTGGAGGCGGCCCTGAATGTCGGTAAATCGCGATCAGGATTACAGTCAACTGCTGCTGATCGGAGTTATCGGCGAAGAGTTAAGTTCCGTGGAAAGGGAGGCTTTTAAACGCTACCCGCCGGGCGGGGCCATTCTTTTTGCCCGCAACTGTATCAATCCGGAAAAAACCCGGCTGCTGATAACCGAACTTCAGAAAATTTCACTGGCGGCCAGTGGCCTGCCCTTAATTATCGCGATTGATCAGGAAGGCGGCCCGGTCCGGCGCTTGCGGGCCGGGTTTCCTGATTTCCCCGGCGCTGCGGCTTTGGGGGCGGAAAATGATCCGGCTGAAACCCGTTTAGCCGCGGCCGGGCTGGCCCGGGCCCTGTTGGATATCGGGGTTAACTGTAATCTGGCGCCGGTGGCGGATCTGTTTAAGGCCGGCAGCCGGGTCCTTGCCGGGCGCTGTTTCGGCTCCCAACCGGAAATGGTGGCCCGGCAGGTTGCCGCCTATATTGCCGGGCTGCAGGAAAACGGCCTGGCCGCCTGTGTCAAACATTTCCCCGGGCATGGAACGGTTACTGACGACAGCCACAAAATGCTGCCGGTTTCGTTTTCGTCCCGGCTTGAGCTTGAAACTCACCTTGAACCATTTGTCGGGGCTGTCGCCGCCGGGGTTGAGCTGATGATGGCCGCCCATATTAAATTTCCGCAGATTGACGGCGATTCAGTCCCTTTTTCCGAACTTTTTCTGCGTGATATTGTGCGTCGGGACTTAGGTTTCAGCGGAGTCTTGCTTTCTGATGATCTTGATATGGCAGCGGTTACGGATCGGCCTTTGCCCGTGGTGATGGTCTCAGGCCTTAAAGCCGGCCTGGATATGGCGTTATGGGGCCGGAATCTTAATCCGGTTTTCGACCCGGAACCGGTTTTTACGGAATTCTGCCGGCAAATGCGGCGCCAGGCGCTTGATCCGGATTATCTGCAAATGAAAATAGACAGGGTGCGCCGGTTGCGGGCGGGATTTTGGCGAAATGGTTAAACCTGGGTTAGAGAATTTTATCGCGGCCGGGAGACGGTTTCCGGCCGGAACCCGGGCCGCGTTTTTGAGCCATCAGGCGGCGGTTGATAGTCAGGGCATAACTTCTCTTGAACGAATCCGCCGGGCTTTCCCCGGACTTGTCAACGCGGTCTGGAGCCCCCAGCACGGTTTTTATGGGGACCGGCAGGCGAATATGATTGCCTCGGACGATTTTTCCGACCCGCTTTCCGGCCTGCCGGTATTCAGTCTCTATGGCGAAAAACGCGAGCCCACGCCGGAGATGTTTGCTGATATTGATCTGGTTTTAGTTGATCTGGTTGATGTCGGCTGCCGGGTTTATACTTATATCTGGACGCTTTTTCTGCTGCTTAAAGCCGCCGCCGCCGCCGGGGTTAAGGTCATAGTTTTTGACCGGCCCAACCCCCTCGGCGGTGAAACGGTAGAGGGCAACCTTCTGCTTGAAGATTATACCTCATTTGTCGGCCTTTACCCTTTGCCGATGCGTCACGGGCTTACCATTGGTGAATTGGCCCTCTATTTCAAACGGGAAGTATTTTTCGCGGTTGAGCTTGAAGTTATCCCGCTGACGGGTTGGCAGCGGCATTTTTCTTTTGCCGAAACCGGCCTTTTCTGGGTTCTGCCCTCGCCGAATATGCCGACGCCGGCAACGGCCCTGGTTTACCCCGGCCAGGTTCTCCTCGAAGGGACCAATATTTCCGAAGGCCGCGGCACAACGCTGCCTTTCGAGCTTTGCGGAGCCCCGTTTATCGATCCCCGGCGCTTACTCGCGGAGATAAACCCCGAAGCCCGGGCGGGGGTATTCCTGCGGCCGACCTGGTTTACGCCGACCTTCGATAAATGGGCCGGTGAATTCTGCGGCGGTTTGCAGCTTCATATAAGCGACCGGCGGAAATTTTCCCCTTACTATTTTACTCTGGCTCTGCTGCAGGCAATTATCAGGCTCTATCCCGATAAATTTTTCTGGCTTGACCCTCCCTATGAATATGAGTATAGAATAATGCCGATTGATATACTGACCGGCGACCCCGAGATCAGAAAACAGCTCGAATCAGGCGGCGATCTGGAGCCCCTGCGGACTTTATGGCAGGGCCGTCTGGCGGAATTTATTGATAAGTGTGAAGATTTGCGTATCTATAAGTAGTTGAACCGAACCTCAATAATGGGGTTTAATGGGGCACTGATGCGGGGATCTGTTCCCGCATTAGTACCTTACAGGTTATTTTCTGTACCAAAAAACAAGATTTAATAATCAGAAAATGTTCTGATAAGAGTACTTATTTGCGGGCCGAAAACTTTCTTTTGGGTTGCGGGATAGTTCCCGCATTAGCTCTTCAGTTGTCGGATATTATGCCAGAAAAAAATATAAGTAAAACAAGTTTAGCCAGTAAGCTTAAAACAAGTCGTTCGCAACTTGATAAAATTCTTGACCCGGAAAATTCATCAATAACAATTGAAGTTTTAGAACGGGTGGCCCATGCCGTAGGTAAAAAACTTCATATTGAGTCGGCATAGTTAAAAAAGTACAACTATTAATTTTTTAAATCTGAATATCAGGAGCGGAAATGGACAGGCAGCGGAGAATTAATGTGGTATTGTTATTGGCGTTTATCAGTCTGATTTTTACAGGTTGTTGTGCTACCTGTACGAGTTATGAGACCGGAGCCCGGGTGACGCCGGGGTTTACTGCCGCCAGCGGCGCGCGGGTTTATATACATCCGCCTAAGGATCAGACCCTTTCCGACTGGATGGAGGCTGATATTGCCGGCGAGCTTAAACGATTGGGTTTCAGCGTTACCAACGATCCCGGCGCCTGCGATCTGATTGCTTATTACTCCTATTTTTATGATTGGGAGCAACCGAGATATGTGCGTGACTTTATGATCGTCTTTAAGCCTTATCCCGGAGATCGGCCGGAACTGTTAGCCTCGGCTACCTGTTATCACCGCTGTTCTTCATCCTGTCTGCCCCGGGAAGGGCGTGAGGTTCACGAGGCTTTTGCGGCTCTGCGGCAAAAACTGGGTAAATAAAAACAAAGGGATTATGCCGAAAGACGGCATAATCCCTTTGTTTTCCTACTAATGCGGGAACAAATCCCGCAACCCAATCGGGTTTTTTCGGCCCGCACCCAGGGGCAATCCGCTGGTCGCACCCCAAGGGCACTTCCGTTGGGCGCAAATAAGTACTCTTATCAGAACATTTTCTGATTATTAAATCTTGTTTTTTGGTGCAGAAAATAACCTGTAAGGTACTAATGCGGGAACTAACTCCCGCAACCCAAACAGGGCCTTGCGGCCCGCAAATAAGTGCTCTTATCAGAACATTTTCTTGTTTTAAAACAAGAAAATAACCTGTA
>WFRP01000305.1 GCA_015486505.1 Pseudomonadota bacterium
CCCCGAAGCAGTTGAAGCGCCCAAGCCGCTTAAACCGGCCCCAACCGCCCCCCGGCCCCAACCGGCTTTTCAGGTCGGCATAACCGGGAAATCAAACCTGACTAAAACCCTGGCCCGGCGGACAAACTCCAGGTTACAGGCATCTCTGGATTCCGACCGCAAGCTCTTTCATAACCTGCAATCGGTTAAGGGCCGGATTAAAATATTATCAATTAAAGAGCGCTGGAACGAACCCGATAACGCCTTGAATGTTACTATAAGTGCGACAATGACAGGCCGGGTGCGCCTGAAAGATAAAACTCAATACGATTTTGAACTTGAACCGGTACACAGCAGCGGCCCGGAACCGGTAGCCGAACAACTTGACAGGGTTGCCTCCCTGATGGTTGACAAAATCCGCCGGATTTTACAAAAGCCACCGCCCCCGGAACCGGACTTAATTAAATCCGATAAACCGAAAACGCCGCTTCTCCCCGACCGCCGGCAAAACCGCAACAACTATAAACCTGGTCGGGGCTTTGAATAACAATCGGAATCGTATGTTCGCGCAATCATAGCCGCCCGCAAAGATGTCTATGCCTTTCAGGGGGCAAAGGCGCCGGGAAAAGCAAAAAACGAACAATACCCCCTGAAACTCTTGCGTTTTTGCGGGATAAATGCTTTTTTGTCTCCCGCAAAGGCGTCTATGCCTTTCAGAGTGCAAAGACGCAAAGAAAAACCGCAGGTATAATATTTTCACAAAAGATATCGAGCAGTTATCCTGACTCAAAAATTTGAGTTATAGATAAGCGGGTCACCTTAAGTGTGCTATATTTTACAAATTGAGTACATCATTAGTACCTTACAGGTTATTTTCTTGTTTTTTTCGACAGCTTTTTTCAATTGTAAAAACAAGAAAATGTTCTGATAAGAGTACTTATTTGCGGGCCGCAAAGGCCCAATTGGGTTGCGGGATCTGTCCCGCATTAGTACCTTACAGGTTATTTTCTTGTTTTTTTCGACAGCTTTTTTCAACTGTAAAAACAAGAAAATGTTCTGATAAGAGCACTTATTTGCGACCAGAGGAAGTGCCCCTGGGTGCGACCAGCGGAAGTGCCCCTGGGTGCGACCAGAGGAAGTACCCCTGGGTGCGGGCCAGAAAGGCTCGATTGGGTTGCGGGATCTGTTCCCGCATTAGTTGGCAAGTGTTACCTTAATAAAGCAAGAAAAGTAAGGAGAATTTCTAATGAATAATATGAATAATCTCGGCAATTATTTCTCAAATATGCAATTCGACTGGCATACTGTAGTAATGATTATCGTTGCGGCGCTGGTTCTTTATGTCGCTTTCCGCATCGGCGCGATTATCCTGAAAATAGTTGTCGGACTGGCATTTATTGCTCTAATAATCTTCGGCATCAGCAAATTCCTGCCTTACATCGGATTTTAGTGCTCTTATTTGCGGGGCGAAAAGGTTCGATTGGGTTGCGGGATCTGTCCCCACATTAGAGAATTAAGGATTTTACACCGGAAAAGGGGAAATTGACCGATCTACCTGACCGATCTACCTGACCGATATACCTATGGGATAAACTGAACAATTTTATCAGGGGGGGGAATTATGCGATCATTCACATTTTTGTTGGCAGCTGTAGTCATCTTCTTAAGTTTATTTACATCAGCAGGAGCCCAGGCCAAGCCCCAATATCCGGAAATGATGTTTATCATTGATGCCTCAGGCTCCATGTGGAGTAAAACCGGAAACCAGACCAGAATGGAGGCCGCAAAGCAGGTAATGAATGAGATCGTTCCTTCGCTTCCGCCTGAGGTGCGGATCGGGCTCACGGCCTACGGCCATAATCGCAAAGGCGACTGCAACGACATAGAGACCTTGATTCCACCCGGATCTGATGATCGGGATGAATTACTTAGAAAAGTTATGGCCCTTAATCCCAAGGGTATGACTCCTATGGCCGCGGCCATAGAGAATGTTGCCCATCAGTTACGGAACAATGAGACGGAAACGACCATTGTTCTGCTTAGTGATGGTGAGGAAACCTGTCACGACTCCCCTTGCGCGGTAGTAAAGAGTTTAAAAGATTCCGGCATTAAGTTTATTCTTCACGTCGTCGGTTTTGGCGTTGACCGTAAACAAAAAGAGCAACTCTCCTGTATGGCTGAGGCTGGAGGAGGCAAATATTTCGGTGCGGCTGACTACTCATCCCTGCTGGCCGCCTTTAAAACTGTTGAAAAAGAAGTTGTTAAAAAGGTTGAATTTGAGAAAGCCAAAAGTACAGTCAAAAAAAAGAAGAGTGGCCTCGGTAAACTTAGAGTTGTTATCCCGAAATCGGGATTACGAAGCTTAAATGAACTCAAAATTATCCGGAAAAAAGATGATAAGGTTTTGAGAACCTTAAAACATCTTAAAAATGATAACACCTACCCCTTCCCCGCCGGTACTTACGAGTTGGTCGCCGGTTTCGGCAACTCGAATTTTCAGCCGAATTCTGAAGTATCTTATGGAATTTACGAAATAAACGGGGGCAAAATCACTGAGGTTAAACCCGGACTGTTAATAATTAACATATCCGAACCCCTGAAAAAAATGCCCGCCCGCCGACTAACCATTACCAAAACCGATGAACCCGATTTCAACCTTACCCTTATTGCCAAAAGCGGGAATACCTATTATTTCTACAAGCCGAAACCTCTTCCTGCCGGTGATTATATTTTTACGGTTTACCCGGAAATTCCCCGGGGTAAAAAAACTGTAGCGCCGTTGTTCGTTTCCGAGACCTGCACTGTTCCTGAAGCTGGTGAATACGTTGTAACTGTTGATACCGGCATCGTCGTGAAAAAGGCTCAGGATTCATCTGTAAGCGGCTGGCAGCTGCAAACAATTAATGGTGGGAAGACCATATTAAATGTGCAAAAGCAGGGAAACGGATGGGCCTTGTGGCGACCCTACATTGTTAACCCCGGTTCGTATAAATTGAGCGTTACACTGGAAGGGATGGATGAACCACTCTTTGTGTCGGATGAACTAAACATCGCCAAGGGGGAACTTCTTGAATTTGATACGGGGTTGTAAGCCTATCAATCCGCAATCAAACCGTTTTTTTATTCGAACATCCCGACCCGGCGGCTGATGCCAGCCGATCGGCAGTGAAAAAGATTGGCATCATATACATAAAAATAATATTTTAATGAAAACCACTCATATTCAGACTAATGCGGGAACAGATCCCGCGTTGGTACCTTACAGGTTATTTTCTGCACCAAAAAACAAGATTTAATAGTCAGAAAATGTTCTGATAAGAGTACTTATTTGCGACCATCGGATTGCCCCTGAGTACGGGCCGCAAGGCTCCGTTTGGGTTGCGGGATCTGTTCCCGCATTAGAGATTTAAATTTTACACCAGGATATGGGAAATTGACCGAAATGCCCTTTCACCCAACGTGGTATTTTTCTAATACTTTCAAATAATACCAAGAATATCCTTAAGTCAAGCCTGCCCCCAAATTGACTTATTTCTGGAGGTTTGTAAAAATGAAAACGGATAAAGTTCTTTTTGGGAATTAATTGGGGTCTGACCCCGATTTACGCCCCGATTTACGCCGATTTACGCGATTTACGTGCTGAAGTTGTTTTTTGATGTCCGTTTTTTTCTCTGCAGCTAGGAGTCACTATGCCCGGGCGGAGTGCGGTGGGTCCCCAAAAATCTGCTCCGCCCAGGCCGCCAGTTTGAAAATCTAAGTTTTTTTGAGGAAACTCTATGATAAAGGTTTGAGTGAAATAGTAAGGTGAAGAAATGATGAATGGACTCTGGCCCAAGGAACAACCCCGTCCGACTGATTCGCAGGCCGAGACAAAGGTTTATGAGGCTTTGAAACGACAGTTGCCGGACGGTTGGTGTGCCTGGCACTCGCTGCGCATTCGAACTTCTGCTGGAACTGAGGGCGAAGGAGACTTCGTTATCGCCATTTCTGATCGCGGTTTTCTGGTTCTTGAGGTCAAGGGTGGTCATATTGAGCAGCGGGACGGCCTTTGGTATCAGAATGGTCATCCCTTGAAAAAAGCCCCTCGGGAGCAAGCTCACAGTTTTGCCCGGAAACTCCTTAAACGCCTGCAGGAGGCGGGTTTGTCTTCGGTTCCTTTTGCTATCCTTACTATTTTTCCCGACACATCATTTTCCCGGGCTCCGGCTCAGGATGATCTTTCTGATTGCGTACTTGGAGAGCAAGATCTTACCTGGCTCAAAGAATCTATCACGGCAAAATTAGATCGCCTCTTCCAGCGTAAATTGCGAATTCCTTCCAGTAACTTGATCAGCCGGTTGCACCATCTTTGGGGAGAAAGTTGGGTCCCCCGACTCCAACTCGGCCATAAAGCCCGGATCAACGCCGAGCAACGTCTCAAACTCGATGACGACCAGCTGCAATTGATTGACAACCTGATTGGCAATCGTCTTCTCTTGGTTAAAGGAATTGCAGGTTCGGGTAAGACCCTGATCGCCCGCGAGGTTGCGCTAAAAATGGCTCGTCAGAACCGCCGGGTGCTTTATCTCTGTTTCACTGATGCCCTGGCTGAATGGTTGCATCCGACTTTAATTGATGCCGGAGTGGAAGTCTTCACGGTGCCGCGCTATGCGGTGCATCTTTTGCAACGTGCCAACTTGATCGAAAAGACCGAGTCGTCCTTTGAATTCTGGTCCAGTGTTTCACTCAGGGCAGCGGTCGATGCCATGCCGCAAGTGGATACGGCTCCCGAGGTGGTGATCCTCGACGAGGCCCAAGACCTGACTGAGAATGACTGGGAACTGGTTGAGGCTTTGGCCAGTGACAAAATATGTTGGATTTTTCATGACCCAGCTCAAGCGTTCTGGCCAAAACGCAGTCTGCCCGAATGGATCAAGCGAGGCGGTAAATTTGACTTAACGCGCTGTTACCGTTGCCCCGAACCGATTATTGAATATTCCCGAAAGATTCATGGACAGCTCTATGATGAAGAGAAACTACGGGAGGGCTTCGAGAACGACATTATCACTGAGGTCAAGGCTCCTAGCGAAACTGCAGTGATCGCCAAAATCGAAAACGAGATCCGCAAGCTATTTTCCGCCGGTTTCAAACCGGCAGATATCGCAATCCTCTCCCTGCGTGGCCAGACTGCTTCAGGAGGAATTGCCCGGCGTGACCGAATCGGTGACATCCAGGCAGTCAGAGCCGACGACCCCGCCATGACGGAAAATGTCGTGGCCGACACTTTCCTGCGCTTCAAAGGGCTGGAGCGCCCAGCAATCATTATTACCGACCAGAGATTGGTAGACAACCGGGCAGATGTTCGTCTGCACATCGCCTTGACCAGGGCTACGGACGTAGCTAGAATCGTTACCTTCAATGCCTGATGGCGTGGGAAATGTCTCCGGTTTCCGGGTTATGGTTAATTTATAGCGGCCAAGTGTAAACGGGCATTTTTAATTAGAGTTTCCTTGAAAACTCAGATTTTCAAACCGGCGACCCTGATTTGCAAAAGTCGCGCTGGCAACTCGACATCCCCAGAGCCAGTTCAAATCTGACAAACAGCTCTTTTAAAAAACAGCTGGATATTCGAAAAAAATTGAAACACTGGGTGCATGGTAAATTGTTTTACAAAAAAGTGATAAACCCGCTTCTTGATAAACTGCTGGGACAAAAATCAGCGCAAAATAGAAAAAAATCCATCTTCCGCACCCTGCCGGTACCAAATAAATTTACAGAGCTGTTTGATAAGATGAAAAGCAGGTAGTAATCAACGGCCGGATAGAAAAATGGGGTCTGTCCCCTATTTACTCCTATTTACTCCCTATTTACTGACCCCAATTAATGACCCCAATTAAACTCATATCCGACTGGTAGATGGAATGTCGGAAGCAGAAAAAGATCAAATGTTCAAGAATGCCATCAAGGCATCAAAATAACCCCTAACCCCTGACAAGTTGTTCACATGAAAATAACTGCCAGGCACAGCCAAAACGTCGGCCCATTTAATTCAACTTAAGACCAAAATAAAAAATCACTCTGTTGACAAGGTTACGGGCTTCTGCTATTTGACTGAAAATATACGTCATATGACGTAATCAATACAACAATGGGAGGGTGTGCCGTGCTCGAAGGACTCTTCGGTACTGTCAACAAGGAAAAAGTATTATTATATATCTATGCGCGTAAAGAGGGCTACCCGCGTGAGGTCGCAAAATTCTACGGTATAGATTTAAGAACCATACAGAATCAGTTTGAAAAATTGGAACTGGGGGGAGTGCTTTACAGTCGCCTGGTGGGAAGAACCCGGCTCTACACCTTCAATCCACGTTTCATTTTCCTCGAAGAACTGAGACAGATGCTGGACAAAGCACTATCATTTTACCCTGAAGAAGAGCGCGAGCGACTGCTGCTGACCAGACGCAGACCCCGCCGGAAAGGAAAGCCCCTATGAAAGAAATAGCGAAGATGTCCATCGGTGAATTAGCCGCGTTTGTATGCTCGCACCTGCAAAAGCAGGGTATTGAAGTGGTGCTTACAGGTGGTGGGTGCGTCGAAATTTATTCTTCAGGCAAATATTCCTCATTTGACCTTGACTTCATCGAAAATGTACCGGTTGGCGGGCGTAAACTGGGAAAAGTTATGGAAGAAATCCAATTTTCCAGAAAAGATCGCTATTTTGTGCATCCGGATACCAGATATTTTATTGAATTTCCAGTCGGCCCGTTGGCAGTTGGGTCTGAGCAACCCATCGAGATATCTGTTTTAGTGCCTTACAGGTTATTTTCTTGTTTTAAAACAAGAAAATGTTCTGATAAGAGCACTTATTTGCGGGCCGCAAGGCCCTGTTTGGGTTGCGGGATTTGTTCCCGCATTAGAATATGAAACAGGCAAATTAAGAGCACTGTCCCCTACCGATTGCGTTAAAGACCGTCTTGCTGCATATTACCATTGGGACGATAGAGAATGCTTGGAACAAGCTTTGCTGGTGTCAGCTGACTCAAAGGTTGATTTTGCCGAAATCGAAAGGTGGTCGCGCCAAGAAGGTCACGAGAAGAATTTTTCCCATTTCCTTGATTTACACAAAGCTGTAACCAAACAGCAACAATAGAGAAAGAGGAAACAACCTTGAATATTTTCAATATAGTTTTAACATCCATCATCACTTCCACAATTTCGGTTAGGTGGGCCTTGAAAAAATACAGAAGCGAAAAGTGGTAGAAAAATACGGTCTGTCCCCCATTTACGGCGTCAAATCAAACTGGATCAGCACCAATCTGAAAAGCGGAACCGGGCAGCAACATAAAAACCTGCCGTTGGCGGATTACAAAAACCCCTGAGTGGTCAAGGTAAGAAATCAAAAAGAGCCGGCCCTGACAAAGGCCGGCTCTTTTGTTTGTCAAAACATATAAAAAGCAAACTGATTGACAGACCTGATTGAGACTGATAGATTAAACGGTAAATCTTGATTTTCAGGGAGAAAAAAATGGTAAAATTAGGTGTAAATGTTGACCATGTCG
>WFRP01000306.1 GCA_015486505.1 Pseudomonadota bacterium
AGTTGCGATCGCCGTCATCCTTGTTGATGTTCTCCAGGGCCTCCTTATCGGCGCTGCGGGTTCTCCAGGCGCCGCCGTAACTTAAAGTGACATCGCAGTCCATCCCGGCCCCGTTGCCGAAGTCGAGGTTGAAAGCCGGGGCTGCAGCCGGAATCAGCAGCAGGTTCAACATAACCAGCAACCTCAAAATGTATCTTCCCTTTCCTCTACACATTAAATCCTCCTCCTAGTTACTTAATTCCCTTAATATCGTTTAATGAAAAAAAACAGAAATCTGCCCCCCACGAACAACAGCAATACTTATGCCAACACCACTAAAACCGCTCAAGGCCTTGAAAATTATGAATATTTAATATTCACACCGGACAAAGCAAACCGGCAATGACGCTATAGAGACATATTTTGTCAGTATGACAACAACCATCTCCAGCGATTGCGGCCGGAGAAAGACCCGGCGACCACAGCGAAAAACAAGGCGGCACCAGCCGGCCGCCAACAACCCGGGCGCCCCTTATCCCGACCTGGAGCGATCAGATCCGATGCCGGACAGATAAGCAAGACACTCAAATACCAATTTTCTAATGCGGGAACAGACTCCCGCAACCCAAAAGGAAGTTACTGGCCCGCAAATAAGTACTCTTATCAGAACATTTTCTGACTGTTAAATCTTGTTTTTTGGTGCAGAAAATAACCTGCAAGGTACTAATGCGGGAACAGATCCCGCAACCCAAACAGGGCCTTACGACCCGCAAATAAGTACTCTTATCAGAACATTTTCTTGTTTTTACAGTTGAAAAAAGCTGTCGAAAAAAACAAGAAAATAACCTGTAAGGTACTAAATAACGGTTTATAATCGCTTGAAATCAAGTGATTTCCCTACGTCTTTGCGCCTCTGCGCGAGATAAAAGCAGTTTTCGCGCAGAGGCCTGAGAATCAGAAATAGGAGAAAAAGTACAGTCTATCTGTATAATATGAATATATGCGGCCGTGATAACGGTTGGGGATCTGCAAATCAGAGACCATAGAAAAATGTTGACGATACAGTCATACACCGTTATAAAAATCCTGTCAACTTTGATCTCAAGATCGAATAAATGCGAAGCATCACCATAAAAAATCTTGTAAACCGGTTGATTATCACAGATAATCCGGCCGGGTTTATTGCGCCTTCGTCCGCTCCCGGCGATCTGCAAAAGCTTACGCAGCATAAATATGTTTCAATAATGACAGGCAATGTCTTCATAAGGACAATACGGGTTGCCCACTTCCAGAATAAACTTTGCAGACATACCCTGCTAACGGTCCTGCAAAATATTTTCCGCAAAGGTTCCAGACACAATATATAGAGTCGTTAAGCACTCTCAACCACAATATATAGTGTTATTAAAATATCTTCAGGAATTTTCGCATAATTGCCGCGACAACGGAAAAACAGGATGGATTATTTGGCACATTTGTTGCCTTTTTTAATCTCCAGAGGGTAACACCCGGCGCAAAAGCCAACCGACTTACTTTTACAAATGAAAGGAGCGAATCTATGAAAACCGAGGACAAAACATACGGTGTCGAATTAGACCCCATCACTCTGCAAAAGGGCGAATCAATCACTGTAAACATTGGCCCCAAGGTCAAGGTAGTGCTGCGGCTGACCGGCGTGGGTCAACCGGAGATCTGGACCGACCACAGCACAAGTATCGTAAGACCATTTGAATGGTGGTACGAGCTTAATGAAACCTGCTGATGTGGGAACAGATCACGCAACCCAAACGGAGCCTTGCGGCCCGCGCCCAAGGGCACTTCCGGTGGTCGCAAATAAGTACTCTTATCAGAAAATTTTCTTGTTTTTTTTACAGTTGGAAAAGATTGTTGAAAAAAACAGGCCGCTTTGAGTAGCGCCTCACTAAAAAGTCACCTCACTAAAAAATAAGGAGAAAAACAGCATGTGTGCCGAAAAAGAGATGCAAACCAAGGAAGAGCTTACCCGGAGCGTCAAGGATTATGCTTTAGAGACCCTGGGAGCGGATCTGGTGGGAATCGCCAGCGCCGACGACCCTCATTTCGTCCGGGCGCCGAAGGGCCATCACCCGACGGAACTTGTGGAAGGGGCGAAATCGGTTGTCGTATTGGGCATCAGGCAAATGAAGGAAACTGTTTCCCATCCGCTGTCGGAAATGCACAGCAAGCATTACGATTTGATGAATATCTGGCTTGAAGAGGCCAGTTACCGGATGGCGAGAAAGCTGAAGGATATGGATTTTTCCGCCTTGTTTATTCCCGAAACCGACCCTTATGAGAAGTTTTTGATCCAGCGCAATGCCGGCTACCCGCGGTTTCACACCGTCTTCTGCCACATTCACGCGGCGGTCGCGGCCGGCCTTGGGAGAAGAGGAAAGATCGGAGTCGTGTTGACCCCGCAGTTCGGACCTCTGCAGCGCTGGACCAGTATCATTACCACCGCGGATCTGACCCCGGATCCGAAGATTGAAGGAGAAATCTGCCTCGATTTCATCAAACCCGGCAGTTGCCAGAAGTGTGTCGATGAATGTCCGAGTTCATCCCTTCGCGCCTGGCCGGAAGAAGGTGGAGTGCAAATGTATAAATGCGCACATAACAACGGGAAACTAGGACGCGGCGTCATGTGCGCAAACTGCCTTGCCGCCTGCCCCGTGGGCAGATAATTTGAATTTATAATGGAGGGTCTTAAGGAATGAGGATGCTCGTTGCCTATTTTTCCTGTACGGGATACACGGAAGAGCTTGCCCTGGCCATACGCGCCGAACTGGAAAGCCGGGGCCATGAAGTCGTCGTCGAAAAGATAAAGCCGGCGGTTACCTATTCGTGGCTACGGGAGGCGGCCCGGGACTTCCCCCGGTATCCCTCCATCATTTTTTCCCTGGTAAGCGCCTCCTGGAAAGAGCACCATATGCGCACCTACAACCAGGTGGAAGAGGACATTCAGGCCCTGCGCTACCCGGACATATCCGAATTCGACCGGATCTGTGTCGGCGGGCCGAAATGGGCCCAGATGTCCTACCCGGTGGCCCGCTACCTGCAAATTGTCCGGGGCATTCGCGGCAAAAAGGTCGGCACTTTCTGCACGGTCGGCGGCCCGCCCCTGCCCGTGTTCGAAGAGGAATTCGTCTTTGAGCCCATGCGCAGATTGCTCGAGCGCATGGGGGCCCAGGTGGTCGGTCGGGTCTGCATATCGAGCGCCTACCATGCGGCCCGGCTTATGCCGCTGTTTCGGCTTATAAGCCGCATCCGTTTCCACCGGCCGATTGCCGATTTCCTGCTGGAAAGCGAATACGGCAAAACCGGTGTCAAAGATTTCTGCACGGCAGTTGAACAGTAAGAGAGGAAGGGCAAATGGCCAAAAAATACGGAGATACGGTTCTTTTCCGAATCAATCGCTTCAGCGACACGACCAAGCAGATCAAACGCTTTATCTATGAATCCGTGCTGTCCACCGGCGCCGCCCCCAAGGTAGCCGAAATCGTCGAAGAGTTCAAACTGCCGGAAGCACAGGTGCGAGAAAGTCTGCACGACCTCCAGGGCGGCATCATCATCGCCCTGCAGAACAAGGATCACACCCGCATTGATGAGTTCCAGGGGCAAAAACTGGCGGATGACGTTGTGCTTCCCGAACTTGGTGAGATTTATTACGCCCGGCCTTTTGCCAATTTCAAGACCCAGCACCGCATCTACGTGGACGGGGAGCAGAAGTGGTATGGCGAGTGCCCGGTGGAATGTACGACCATATCCTATTTCTTTCCCGGCAAGGAGGTTACGGTCCGCTCCATCGCCCATGATACCGGCGAGCCGATCGAAATCGTGGGCCGGGACGGGGAACTTCTGGATTACTCGCCCCGCTCGCTACGGATCTACTGGGGCAAGCCTTTCGGAGCCTGGTTGAGTACGAAGGGGCATGAAGGCGATTTCATCTTCACCTGCGACAGCAATTACTTCTTCAGTTCAGAGAAGGGTTACAACGAGTGGAAACGTTCCCGGCCGCATGAGAAGGGACAGATATTCACGCCGGTTATGATCAATCACCTGCTGCGCATATTCAATTACGGCCACGAGCGGTTTGACTTTCAGTATCATTTCCCGCTGCTCGAAATCCTGTTGGCCGCTTTCACGACCGGGATCATCCGGCTCTATATGGTGGTTATTCCGGTTCCCAATCCATTTTTTCTGTCGATGGTCAATTTTTTCCGGGATTTGTACAAGAACGGCTACAAGCTGTTTCTCGAGGTCAAACCCTGGTGACCCCTCCCGGGGGTATCCGCATTTTAATTCGCATTTCATTAGCGCCCGCCGCGAAAGCCAGGGAACGAAAGTCGGGTGTTTTTATAATCTTATGGAGGTACTGTTTTATGAAAGTCATTATCGTTGGTGGAGTAGCCGGAGGCGGGTCTTGCGCGGCGCGCTTGCGCCGTTTAGATGATAAAGCTGAAATTATAATGGTGGAGCGTGGGCCCTATGTTTCCTACGCGAACTGCGGTTTGCCTTATCATGTTGGTGGAGTGATAGAAAATGAAGCCGACCTGCATGTATTCAATGAGAAACTGTTTAAAGCCATTTTTGCCATAGATGTGCGCACCAACTGCGAGGCAATCGCTGTTTCTCCGCAGGAGAAGACCATAACCCTGCGTGATCTAAGAAGCGGCAAGGAAACCACCGAAACCTATGACAAACTGGTCCTGTCGCCGGGCGCGGTATCCGTGCGCCCGCCCCTGCCGGGAATAGATCTTCCGGGGATATTTCCCATGCGGACCATCCCCGACGCCCGGAATATCAGGGGCTGGATCGAAAGAGGCAGCCTGTATCTCGCCGGCATCAGCCTCTATAAAGGAATCGAGGCGGTGAAACCCAAACCCCGGGCCGTGGTCGTGGGCGGTGGCTTTATCGGGCTGGAAACCGCGGAGAATCTGGTTCATCGCGGCTTTGAAGTTACCATCGTTGAAAAACTCGACCAGATTCTTCCCCAGCTTGATCAGGAGCACGCCCGCATCGTCGAAGCCCATTTACGCAAAAATGGTATGAAACTGGCGCTGGCTGACGGCGTCGCCGGATTCAGGCAGATTGAAGGCGGCGGCCTTGAAGTGGACACCGAATCCGGCAAAACCTATCCGGCGGATCTTGTGATCCTGGCCATCGGCGTACGCCCTGATTCCGCTTTGGCAAAAGAAGCCGGGCTTGTAATCGGCGAACGCGGCGGCATCCGCGTTGATGAGCAAATGCGGACCAGCGATCCGGATATTTTCGCTGTCGGCGACGCGATAGAAGTTAAAGATTTTGTCACCGGTGAATGGAGCCATATTCCGCTCGCCGGACCGGCTAACCGGCAGGGGCGGATCGCCGCCGATGTCATCAACGGACGCGACTCCCGCTACCGCGGCACCCAGGGAACGGCAATCATCGGGCTTTTCGATGCCGCTGTCGCCTGGACCGGCGTCAGCGAAAAGGCCTTAAAGCGCCTCGGTGATACGGATTACGAAAAATACTACCTTTACCCGAATTCAAACGCCGGATATTACCCCGGCGCCACCCCGATTGCCATGAAAATTCTTTTCCGCAAATCAAACGGAAAAATCCTGGGAGCGCAGGCGCTGGGGCAAAACGGCGTGGATAAACGGATAAGCACCATTGCCGCCCTGATTCAGATGGGCGCCACCGTTTACGACCTTGAAGAGAGCGAGCTCTGCTACGCGCCGCAATTCGGCAACGCCAAAGATCCGGTGAACTTTGCCGGTATGGTCGCTGCGGATATTTTACGCGGCGATATGCCGACCAGCCATTGGGATACAGCCAAAGACGGTTTTCTGCTCGATGTACGTCTGCCGATGGAAGTTGCCGCGGAAAATGTTCCGGGAGCCGTCAATATCAATTTGTTAGGGCTGAGGAGTCATCTGGATAAACTGCCTCGCGATCAGGAGATCAATGTTTTTTGCCGTTCCGGCCAACGCTCCTACTATGCCACGCGCATTCTGCTGCAAAATGGCTTTAAAGTCAAAAACATATCCGGGGGCATACTTTCGCGTACCCATAATTACCTGCTGGATGTTCTGAAAGAAAGAGAAGGAGAAACAAGTTGAGTGGATTTCTGCCGATAGCTTTCAAGATTTCTATCGTCATCTTTCTCTACGGCAGTTTGATCGATATGGGCATCCGGCTGGATCTCAAAGATGCCGTCCCGGCGCTGAAAAACATCCGGTTTCTGCTCTACACTATGGTCTGGGGCTTTGTCCTGGGCCCCGCTCTGGCTTATCTGCTGGCTCATATCATCCCGATGGATACGGCCTACGCCAATGGGATAATTCTCCAGGGGCTTACCCCATGCGCGCCGTTTGTCGCCCTGCTCGTGGACAGAGTCAAGGGCAACCTTGAACTTACCGCGGCGCTTATGCTGGTCAGTATCGCGGGCACCGTGATTATTATGCCGATTGTGCTGCCGTTCCTGGTTAAAGGTATGGCGGTTACTCCGTGGATGATCGGCCGGCCGGTGCTCTTGTCGATCGCGCTCCCCTTTGTCATCGGAATTTTGCTCCGGGCCAAAGCCGAAGCGGTTGCCCCAAAAATACAGCCGTTTATCAAGAAAATGACCGGCATTGCCGCGATCGCGATTATTGTCCTGACCCTGGTTATCTATGGTAAAGATTTCGTTGCTTCCATCGGAAGCAATACCAACCTTGCCCTGATAATATTCCTTCTCATCCTGGCCACGGTTCCCTACCTGCTGGGATTGGGATTGCATTATGATGAAAAAATTGTTTTAAGCATCGGGATAACCTCCCGGAATATCGGGGCCGCGATTGTGCCGTCCATTGCCATTCCCGGCATCGATCCGCGCACAACCGTAGTGGTTCTGTTATCGCTTTTGTATATGACGATTTTCGCGCTGCTCACCGGCAAATTGTTTGGCCGCCCGGCCGCCGCAGAAAATGCCGGGGGCTGAAAATGCTGAAAATCAAGGTATCTTAAAATTTTTCAATAACCATTAACTATCAACCAAAAAATCATGGAACGGGAGAAAAGCAATGAAATATTTTGACATCGACCTCAACTTGAACGAAGATGACATCGCCTTGCGGGATGCCGCCCGGCAGTTTGCGGAGCAGGAAATCCGCCCGGTCGCCAAATTACTGGATCAAATGACCGCGGAAGAAGGAATCGCGGAAGATTCTCCCCTGTGGCCCCTTCTCGGAAAAGCCTACGCGCTGGGTTATCATAAAATCCTGTTGCCGGAACGCTTCGGAGGCCTTGAACTTACCCCGCTCCAGGCCAATATCGTCATGGAAGAATTGGGATGGGGCAGTTTCGGCCTGGGAGTGCTGCTGGCAGTAGTCTCTTTTCCGTTTTATTTCGTCTGCCTCTCGAACAACGAAGAACTGATTGAGAAATTTGTCAAACCGTACTGCAACTGCACCGACGGCAGTATCCGGGGCTGCTGGGCGATAACGGAACCGGAACACGGCTCCGATGTTCTGGCTATCGGTGATGAATGTTTCACCTCGCCGAGCATGAAAGGCAACGTAAAAGCCGTCCTTGATGGCGATGAATGGGTAATCAACGGACAGAAATCAGCCTGGGTTTCCGGCGGCACAATCTCAACCCATGCCCTGCTCTATGTGCAGATCGATCAAAGCAAAGGCTTTGCCGGCAACGGGACCTGCATTGTCCCGCTGGATCTTCCCGGCGTTTCCAAAGGTAAACCGCTGGAAAAAATGGGACAAAGGGATCTCAACCAGGGCGAAATTTATTTTGATGATGTGCGTATCCCCAAAGAATATATGATGGTTGAGCCGGATATGTATGTTTTGATGCTGGATTCCTGTCTGGCTTTAGCTAATCTCTGTATGGCCAGCTGGTCGACCGGGCTGTCGCGGGCAGCTTACGAAGAAGCCTTAAATTACACCAAGGAAAGAATTCAGGGCGGCCGGCCCCTGATCGAACATTACACAACCAAACAGCGGCTTTTTGAAATGTTTGCCCGGGTTGAAACCCAGAGAGCCGTAACCCGGGCGGCAATCAAACTTAATTTCAGCATTATGCCGCCGCACCCGGAATATTCATTTGTCGCGAAAACGCAATCTACCGAAATGGCTTTCAAAAACACCCATGACGCAATCCAGTTATTTGGCGGTAACGGTTTAACCAGGGAATATGCCGTTGAAAAACTTTTCCGGGACGCCAGATCGACCCTGATTGAAGACGGCAACAATGAAGCCCTGGCCCGCCACGGTGGAGACGTGCTTATGAAAACCTACCCCCGTAACTAGAATTACTCAGACAAAGGATAATACAATGAGCAAACCAGTACAGAGAATGCAGGATACACTGTACCACGATTTAATTTTACCCGATGAGAGTATAGAAATCCGGGCCAAGGCCCGGGAATTCAGTGATCGGGTTGTCGCTCCCAGAGCTTACGAAATCGGCACAACCGATGAGCGCCGGGAAAGTTTTGCCTGGGACGTTTTCAGGGCTTTGGCTGCGGAAGATTTTTTCAAGATTCCCTACCCTGAAAATTGCGGCGGCCTCAACCTTAAATATCCCTGCTGCGCCACAGTAGTCACGGTTGAAGAACTTGCCTATGCCTCCAACAGCATTGCCGCCGTCTATGATGTTCACTGCATCCTCGCCGGCCACGCCCTTGAATACGGCTCGGACTACATAAAGGAGAATTATTTAAAACCGATGACAACGGCTGAGAAGATCGGCTGTTTCGCAACTACTGAGCCGCTGGCAAGTTCCGATCTGGGCCCTAACTCAGTTCAAACTAAAGCCGTAATAAGAGACGACAAGCTGATTATAAATGGGCAAAAACGTTTTATCACCAACTCCTGTATCGCTGATTTTGTTACAGCTCTGGTAAATGTGGACGGCCGCTTGACTATGGTGGTCATTGATCTTGAGCGCGAGGGATGTCGGGTCGGCGAACCTGACTGCAAGATGGGAAACAAAGGCCAGTTGACCAGTGATATCTATTTTACCGACGTCGAAGTACCGATGACTAACATAATCGGCGAAATCGGCAAGGGGCTGCATGTCGCCCTCGGAACCTTAACCTACGGCCGCGTCGGTATCGCCGCGACCGGTGTCGGCATGGCCCAGGCGGCCTTTGATGAATCCATTGCCTATATGAAAGAAAGGTCCGCTTTCGGTAAGAAAATCGGCCAGTTTCAATACTGGCAATTCCGTATGGCGGAACGGGCCATCGAGATCGAGAATGCCCGGAATTTATACCTTAAAGCCGCCTTGCGGATGGATCAGGGAATCGAGTTTCCGGAACCTGAAGCGGCCGGAGCGAAATTTTACGCCACCCAACTGGCCGGGGATATGGCCCGGGATGCCGTACAGATTTTCGGTGGATATGGATTTATGCGAGAGTTGGCGCATGATAAATCACACTATAAAGTCGAACAGATTTTCCGTGATTTCAAGATTGCGGAAATCTATGAAGGAACCAATGAAATCCAGAAAATGATTCTTTCCAGAACTATTTTCGGACGCGGAATGGAAACTTAAAACTCTCGGCTTCACCTGGACTTTAACTAGCCATTGAAAAAGGAGCGTTAAAACTATTATGGAAGACGTATATGTCATCGGGGTCGGTATGACCCGTTTTGGTAAATTCCTTGATCTCGGAATTAAGGATCTGGTAGCGGAATCGGTTAAATTATGTCTGGCTGATGCCGGCATTGCGATCGCCGACATCCAGTCGGCCTGCTTTTCCAACTCAATGTGGGGATATTTTTCCAACCAGGAATGTATCCGGGGCGAGGTGGCTCTGCAACCGCTCGGCATTGGCGGCATCCCCATTACTAATGTCGAAAACGCCTGCGCCAGTGGAGCCACAGCATTTCATCATGCCTGGTATGGTATTGCCGGAGGAATGTATGACTGCACGCTGGCTGTCGGTGCCGACAAACTCTACTCTGAAGACCGGCTGAAATCGTTTGGAGCATTTATGACCGGCCTTGACGTTGAAAATGTGGATGCCCATTTTGCCGCCTGGAGAGAGACTTACAAAGATCTGGATCTTGAGATCCCCGAAGGTGCCTTAAATCCGGATGGAGCCGGAGAAAACCGCAGTGCTTTCATGGATGTTTATGCCGGGATGACCCGTTTCCATATGGCTACCTACGGCACAACTCAGGAACAGTTGGCGATCATCGCTTCCAAGAACCATTTTCACAGTTCCATGAATCCCAACGCCCAATTTCAGAAAAAGATGAGTGTCGCTGAGGTTCTGGCCGGACGTCCGGTTATCTGGCCGTTGACCGTGCCTATGTGCGCTCCGGTCGGTGACGGCAGCGCCGCGACCATTCTCTGTTCCGGCTCTTTCCTGAAACGCCTTACCGGAGCCCGGCCGGTAAGAGTTCGGGCTTCAATCCTCGGTTCCGGGACAAAACGTCTGATCCATGAAGATCGCAAGGATATCTCCTGCGTCGCGGCCAGGAAAGCCTATGAAATGGCCGGGGTCGGCCCGGAGGACATCAATTTGGCTGAGGTCCATGATGCCACCGCCTATGGCGAACTGCATCAGACTGAAGCCTTGGGTCTCTGCCCCTTCGGCGAAGGGGGAAAGTTTGCCGAATCCGGCGCCACAACCCTGGGCGGCCGCCTACCGGTCAATCCCTCGGGCGGCCTTGAATCCCGGGGCCATCCGATCGGTGCTTCAGGCCTGAGCCAGATTCATGAACTTGTGACTCAGTTACGCCATGAAGCCGGCCCCCGGCAGGTGGAAAACTGCCGCCTGGGCATAACCGAGAACGGCGGCGGTAATCTCGGTTTCGAAGAAGCGGCCATCGGCATCAACATCCTGGAACGAATTGCTTAGCGCATCCAACTCAGATCACCAAAAACAACAAGTAAAAAAAGGTCGGCAACTTAATCAAGCTGCCGACCTTTTTTATGCTGGAAAGTCGCTTGTCAGTCTCATTTTTCAGCGCTCGCTTCCCGTCCGCATTGCGGGAAAAACTACTGCGACATCAGCGTTTTTCCGATAGTCATAATCTCAGCTTCCTTGGTCCCTTCGTAAAGCTCAAGAATTTTAGCGTCACGATAAAATTTCTGGACCTTATATTCTTCAATATAACCATAACCACCGTGAATTTCCAGGGCCGCGTTGGCACAAAAGACTGCGGTCTGCCCACAGAAATATTTAGCCATTGCCGCCAGATTAAAATCCGGAGTGCCCTGATCATAAAGCCAGGCGGCCTTATAGACCAGATTCCGGGCGGCCTCAATCCGAATCGCCATTTCCGTAAGCTTTGCCTGCGTTAACTGAAAATTTCCCAGAGGGGCCCCGAAAGCGGATCGCTCCTTGGCATAACGAACGGCTTCATCCAGACATCCCTGACCCAGGCCGACACCCTGGGCTGAAACCATAATTCTGGTTGTATCAAAAAAGTGCATCACCTGAGCAAAACCCCGCCCCTCTTCTCCCAGGCGATTTTTTTGCGGCACCCGGACATCTTCAAATGACAATTCCGCCGTATCACTGGCGCGGATACCAAGTTTGCCTTTGATTTTGGTTTTAGTAATTCCGGGGGTGTCCGCCGGTACGATTATCAGGCTGAAACGGTCATGACGACGTTTGGCCTCGGGATTGGTAATCGCCAGAACTACCATTATATCGCAAACCGTCCCGTTCGTAATAAACATCTTCTGCCCGTTTATAATGTAATCATCACCGTCCTTAACCGCCCGGGTGGCAACCCCGGAAACGTCGGTGCCCGCGTTAGGCTCGGTATAAGCTCCGGCGGAGACATATTCACCACTGGCAATTTTCGGCAGATACTCCTTCTTTTGCTCCTCACTCCCGCTATGTAAAATAGCCTCGCCGCCAAATGAGGCGACCACGATATTGACCCCGATCCCCATATCTATCCGGGAAATCTGTTCCGTAATGAGCGCGTTACCCAGCACCCCGAATCCGACACCGCCATACTCTTCGGGAATCCAGCTGCCAACCAGCCCCAATTCCGCCGCTTTCTTGTGAATTTCCGGAGTATATTTCTCTTCCAGATCAGCTTCGCTGGAATGAGGCGCGATCTCCAGTCTGGCAAATTTATATGCCATATTCTGCAACATTTTCATCTCTTCGGATAAATTAAAGTCCATTTCAATCTCCTTGCAATGTTTATAAGTTACTATTCATTTCCCCACCGCATCGACATCCCCATATCGCCGCCGTCACATAAACGCGCCGGAGCGGGATTTGGGGTCACAGCGTTTCACCTTTTATACATCTAACGGTAAATTGTACTTTTCACAATATTCAGGATAAAGTTTCTGACCCGACTTAAACAGGGGAAGAATCTGCAAAACCTTGTTAACCGAGCCTTTAGCTTTAATTTTGTGAGTGGCCAGAGCCACGGGAACATCCACCTTGTCAAGCCAGTATTTGTGGGCCATATCGCCGGTCATAATCATAATTACCGCTGGTTTCTTGCTAGCGGCCGCGGCACCGAACAACGGCCCGTTTTCATCGACAAACATCACCAGATCCAAATCGTCAATTTCAAAAAGAACACTGATCTCACACTGTCTAAGCTGTTCTCCCAAACCAAAATCATTAACCAGTTTATGCCAAAACTCGCTAAACAGTTTCGCCGCCAACTTCCTGTCCTTAAAAACCGCCATAAACTTCTCCATTACGATTTTGTCTAATATCCGTAAACCGTAGTGATGAGTATTTTTTAGTGCCTTACAGGTTATTTTCTTGTTTTTTTCGACAGCTTTTTTCAACTGTAAAAACAAGAAAATGTTCTGATAAGAGCACTTATTTGCGGGCCGCAAGGCCCTGTTTGGGTTGCGGGAGTTGTTCCCGCATTAGTACCTTACAGGTTATTTTCTGCACCAAAAAACAAGATTTAATAATCAGAAAATGTTCTGATAAGAGTACTTATTTGCGGGGCACAAAGCCCTGTTTGGGTTGCGGGAGTTGTTCCCGCATTAGAATATCTCCGATGCCGCCAGTCTGACATGGTCGACATTGACGGTTTGCGATTGCTCCGCAGCGGCGGCAATCAATGACCCACGGGCCAGATGGTTGGCTTTGCGAAAAATACCGCCTGATCCTTGAAAAATCGCAGTTACCGCTGCCTCTTCAAATTTCTGGAGCTCTTTGATTAAATCAGCTACAGGCAGCGCGGGCTTTTCCCGCTTCATTCTGACAATTGCCATAATGGTTTCGTCATCGACCTTACGACTGCGACCCTGGTCAGAACGTTCCGCAGGGTACAGGGA
>WFRP01000307.1 GCA_015486505.1 Pseudomonadota bacterium
ATCGACATCTTCGTCACTTAAGGGACTGAATTTGGTGCTGACTTCAATGTTCAGTTCCACAAGTACAGCTAAAAGTTCACGTTCCTTTATTTTGAGAGTTCTGGCCAATTCGTAAACCTTGATTTTCTTCTTTTCTCTCATAATCATTGATTCCCCCACAATATAAATGTTTCACCATTACGTTTAACCTAGACTAAAACCTTCAGCAACGCAATAAATAATTTCACTGGTTATTAACAACCCCTCCTTAAAGATTCATATCCAACGCACCCAACGCGGGAACATTTCCCGCAACCTAAAGAAAAGTAATCTTTTTTTAGTCGATAAAGAAAAATATAAAAAATCACACGGCTCTGCCATTTATAAACATACAGGAAATTGAAAAAGGACAAAGTCAAAGATCGGCGAGTTAAATTAAATTTTGTAATTTAAAAAACAGGAGGATCAACATATGTATCATCTCAACAATAATCATAAAAATCACGATGGTTCCGACAACTATAGATCCAGCCGCAACAGCCGCAACGGTAATACGACAGCCATTATCAATGGTCGACGGGTTGAGTTGGGACACGGGATCTCCGGCAGGGAGCTTAACCGGTTGGTTTGCGGTGATCAAAAGGGCCGGAAAGGAATTATCAAGAAAAGCGGCGCGGAAGGCTTCAGCCGGATAAATCCCGATCGTTACTATTCCGGCAGCGATCTTACCGATTTTCGCGGCAGACCGGTAAAAATCGAAAACCTTCCGGACCGCAGCAAAGGGGCAACAAGCTTTGGCGGCCGACGCTCCGAATTTTCCCGACAGTTGATTACCGAACAGGTTTGTGACGTTGCCGCAAAATGTTTCCATCAGGATATAGCTTTTGATGAAGACAATGCCAACTGGTTTGTTGTTCCCGAGTACCGGTTACCGGCAAACTGGGGCGGCGAGACAACTCCGTTAATGATCGTTTTTCCGGATCAGTATCCGGAACTGCCCCCGGTCGGATTTTATCTCAAGGCGGATCTTTCAGAGTCTCCCAACGGTCATCTTTTTGACCGGGCCTATCATGAAGCCTGGAAGGAACCCTTGGCATACGGCTGGAAATGGTACTGTGTCTATGTCGAGCCCGGCGCCTGGCGCCCGGCCTATGTCAGACGCCCGGGTGACTGGCGTTATGGAGACAATCTCTGGAGTTACATATCTCTGATTAACGAAGTTTTAAGCGGAATGGACGACTGAGTATGCGCCGAAGTCAAAAACATAACTTTCATCTTCGTTTTCGTCACGGCGACTTCGGGAAACTGCGGGATTATCTCTTTGCCGATCCCCATAATGAGAGTTTCGCCCTGCTGCTCACGGAAAAACAGATCCAGGGCAAGGTAGTGAACCTGGTTGTCAGAGATATTGTCTATCCCGGTCAGGGCGACTACCTGTCACGCTCCCGAACCCGTCTCGATCTTAAAAAAGAGTTTATCCATCGTTGTCTGAGTGAGCTTCAGGAACGTTACGATGTCAACTGTCTGGTGGATGTGCACACCCACCCTTTTGCCGCAGGCCGGGTCAACTTTTCAGGCCTGGATGATGCCGACGAACTCAGTTTTGCGACGTTTATTGATAAAACTTTCGGCGGCCGCACAAATTACGCTTCCGTGGTTTTTGGCCGTGATGTCGTCCGGGGGCGGGTTTGGGAGAGAACAAAAAGCGGATTCCGAAAACAGCCGTTAAGGATTCATACGCAGACAGCACCGGAAATGAGCCACTTTCTTGATGAGAACGCTCCAGCGGCAGTTAACCTGGATACTCTTACCGCCGGCGATGCCATATACAATCGCGGTCTCCTGGCCCTGGGCCGGGAAACTATGCAGGCGATAACCGGCGGCCGACGGATTACCATCGTCGGAGTCGGAGGCCTGGGATCGGTAATGGCTGAACATCTTGTTCACATGGGTTTTCTCGATATCTCTCTCATCGACCATGACAAACTTGAAATCAGCAATATGAACCGGATCGTCGGCGCCACTTTCCTGCAGGCTAAACACGGAGTCAAGAAGGTTGCCGCCGTTGCCGGCCATTTGCACCGCATCAATCCCGGGGTTAAGGTCCGGGTCTGTCCGGAGCCGATTGAAAGTCGTTCGGCCCTGGAACTGCTGGCCGCCAGTGACTGGATCTTGCTGGCAACCGATAATCACGCCAGCCGCTATCTGGTACAGAAAACTGCGCTCAAGCACTTTATTCCGATGATTTCAGCCGGAGTAAATATCACCGTTGACAATCAGTTGGTCAAGGATATCAGCGGTGAGGTGATTACGGTTCGGGCCGGAGACGGCTTCTGCCTCAACTGCATTGGACGGCTCAATTACGCCCAGATCGCCCAGGCTTCCAACCATGATCCGGAAATTCGCAGACAACTGGTTTCCCGCGGTTATGTAAGCGGGGCCGAAATCAAGGAACCGGCGGTTAAAACCTTGAACACAATGCTGGCGACATTGGCCGTTGATACCCTGGTCGAACAATTTGCAGGAAATCGTCCCCAAATCCCGATTCTGGTTTATGAAAATAACAGCTGTAAATGTATATACCAGGATCGCGAGAGCCTGAAAGACGCTACCGGTTGTGTTCTTTGCCAAGGATGATGGCCGCCATAAACACTCCCGCTGCTTCGTTAAAAATTGTTTTTTTACCGATCTCGACAGAAAAAATTTAAACGTAAAAAAAACATTAGCTCTGCCATTTATATATAATTGAAAACCGGCAAAGTTCAAATAATTAGAATAAGGGGATTAAAGATGAAAATACCGTCTGCTACCGAATTTTATACACCACGCAACCATAGTGAAAAAGATCATCATTCCCAAAGAAGTTCAAGCCGTTTTGCAACGCCAGATTTACAACAAGCCACTGAGGCGGTTACCCAGGCGGAGCCCGAAAGCGAACCTACCACTTTTTCAGATATTCTGGCGGGAATAACCGGGCTGATTATTTTAGGTGGCATTTTCTGGTTTGCAGGTTTCTGGATCGGATTGGCGGTAATTGTTGCATGTTGCGTGTTCTCTAAAAATTAACCGGAAAGAAAAGCTATACGGCAGCAACGTTTATAACCCGGACGCCGTATTCGACCCGCAAACAAATACTTTTGTAAATCAACCTGAAACAGGAGAAATATCATGGAAAAAACTCTTTTCTTTCTTGACTTTGAAAATATCAATATTTCCGCCCGCAGTTTTGGTGTGGAGATTAACTACGCCGAGCTTCTCAATTACATTGGTGAGGGGCGTTTCCTGATCGACAGCTATGCTTATCTGCCGATCAATCCCCGTAACGAGATCGGCAGCCGTCGCATCGAAGAACATCTCTGGGATGACGGATACCATGTCGTCACCAAACTGGGAACGATTGCTGGCGAGGGGATGAAATGCAACGTGGATATTGAGATGGCCATCGATATCCTGCGGGCGGCCTATAATTGTCGTCCGGATATCGTAGTTCTGGGCAGCGGCGATGCTGATTTTATTCCCGTAATCGGAGAACTGCGCAAGATGGGAATCCGGGCTGAAGTCGCGGCTTTTCCCAATTCCGCAGCCAAAGCGTTAATTCAACGCTGTTCCGGTTTTATCAATCTTGAAATTTTTCTGGAGGAGAATCACGGGGATCTGGAGTATCCGGATGAAATCGAAGATGACTGTCCGGAAGATGCGGGCTATCCTCGTAATAATTCTGAAATCAAAGATGATCTTCGCATGCAGGATAATTCGGAAACGAGTAATGAGAATGATAAAAATTCATTTAAAATTCCTTTTGCCAAATTTTTCGGTTAGAACAGGGGCCCAACAAATTGCGCAGGATCATTTCTGCAGTTTCCGGGATCTTTTGTTTGTTCTCTGAAAGTAATTTGGCCCAGGCCCAGGGTTGGGGATTTGCCGAGGCTGAGAATCCGGGCGGCTTCAAGGAATGGAATGAAGGGGGTCAGGTCGCCCCGGTAAATTATCGAACCGGCCAGGCCGCCGCAGCGACGTTTCCCGACCTGACGCAGAGCAACCTTCTGCCAATGGGCCCGGTCGGCAGAATGAGTTATGGCGGATGCGGCCGCCAGCAGGGCGTCTTGGTACCGGCGGTTAATATGAACCGGCAAATCCGGATCGGCGTCCTCCGTAGCCAGACCGCGCAGCCGCTGCATAATCCTGACCAGCAACAGCCGAAAGTTGAGACCCTGCGGATTTCTGAGAATACTTCCGTGTTTCAGAGTAATCTCGGCCGGGGTCAGGAAATGGAGAGTAACAGAGTTCACCGGGGCCCGATTTTGCGAAAAAGTCAGCGAAAAACCCGTTACCGGAAGACGATTTGATGAATGA
>WFRP01000308.1 GCA_015486505.1 Pseudomonadota bacterium
ACAAGAAAATAACCTGTAAGGTACTAATGCGGGAACAAATCCCGCAACCCAAACGGAGCCTTACGGCCCGCAAATAAGTACTCTTATCAGAACATTTTCTGGATATTAAATCTTGTTTTTTGGTGCAGAAAATAACCTGTAAGGTACTAAAGAATTATCCGAGAATATGTTTGTCGACATTGATGTATCTGGAAATCCGGTCAGTATCACGATAGAACACGCCCGGACTACGGCGCGCCTGCCGGATATTTCCTATCAGCAGATTGATAATGTTGTAAATGTACTTTAATTATATTCTTTAATAATGCATCCAATCCTCTTAAAAATCGGGCCGCTGACTCTGCATACCTATGGTTTTTTTGTCGCCCTGGGGTTTCTGCTGGCCCTGACCTGGACGCAGAAGGAGAGTTTACGGCGCGGGCTGGATCCGGAGATTTTTCATGATCTCTTTTTTTATGTTGTGATTGCGGCTCTGGTCGGGGCGCGGATTTTTTATGTGGCGCTTAATTTCTCCTATTTTCGCCATGATCCGCTGGCGGCCCTGCGTTTATGGGAGGGGGGGCTGGTTTTTTATGGCGGTTTTTTAGCCGCGGTCCCGGTGTTTATCTGGCGGATTCGGCGCTGGCAGCACCCGGCTTTGGAAATTCTTGATGTCGCGGCTCCGGGCCTGGTTTTAGCTCAGGCAGTCGGTCGTCTGGGTTGTCTTGCGGCCGGTTGCTGTTACGGCAAGGCTTGTTCCGGCAGTCTGGCGATAACTTTTTCCGATCCGATTTCGCACGCGCCTTTACATCAGCCTCTCTATCCGACCCAGATTTTTCATGCGCTGGCCGATATTTCGATTTTCGCGATTTTGTTTTTTCTCTCCCGGCGCCGGATTAGACGTGGAACTCTGGTAATCGCATATATGTTGCTCTACGGGACTTTACGTTTTACGGTTGAATTCTGGCGCGGGGACCCGCGGGGTTTTCTCTACGGCTTTTCAACTTCACAATGGATAAGTATGGGTCTGATCGCCGCCGCCGTCGGCTTATGGATTTTTAAGATTCGCCAGCAGCCGTATCGGGAGTATAATTAATTTGTATAAAACAATTGCGCCTCTGGTGCTGGGGTCACAGTCGCCGCGGCGGCGGGAGCTTTTAGGGCAGTTGGGGATCAAATTCGCCATTGCCCGTGCTGATATTGACGAGTGTCTAAAGGCGGGTGAGACGCCAGCCGATTTTGTCGGCCGGATGGCTGCGGAGAAAGCCCGGGCGGTGGCCGGGGCTTTTCCCGCAAGCTGGATTCTGGCGGCGGATACGATTGTGGTTCTGGAGGGTAAAGTCCTGGGTAAGCCTGAAGATAAAGCGGCGGCGGAAAAAATGCTGACCAGGATTGCCGGAAACCGGCATCAGGTTCTGACTGCTTTCACCCTTTATCATCCCCAAAATGGATCTCCGGTTACCCGGCTTGATTCGAGCCGGGTCAAAATTGCCGCTTTATCGGCGGAGCAAATTGCAGCCTACATCAACACCGGTGAGCCTCTGGATAAAGCCGGTTCCTACGCGGTTCAGGGCTTGGGCGGGGCTTTTGTCGAGGCCATCGAGGGTTCGCCGACCAATGTTATCGGCCTGCCGCTGCCGCTGGTGGTGGCGGAGTTGTTGAATTACAATGTAATTGCCTTGGCTTAAGCAGCACGCCAAAGTGCTATCGCGGTCAAATGTGGACAAGTAACTTAAGGTGATATCGATATGCCGACATTGTCAATGTTTTATGGAATAATTATTTACATGTATTTTTTTGATAATAAGGAACATAAGACACCTCATATTCACGCGAATTATGGTGAATATGATGCTGTAGTTTCAATACCGGAAGGCAATGTTTTAAAAGGTAACATGCCAAATAATAAACTGAAATTAATACAAGCTTGGATCGAGATCCATCAGGAAGATTTAATGGCTGATTGGAAACTGGTAGTTGAAGGTCAACAACCACATAAAATAGAGCCGTTGAGGTGAAAAATGTTAAAGGTAGCGAAAGTTAATGCCAATAATGATTATACGCTATTTGTTGAATTGTCTGATGGACGTTGCGGTAATTTTGATGTTAAACCATATCTTGAGAAAGGAGTTTTTAGACAGTTAAAAGATAAAAATTATTTTAAACAGGTAAAGCCTTTTTTGGGTGGAATCGCATGGCCTGATGAACAAGATTTAAGTGCTGACACAATTGCTTATGGGTTGAAATAAACATGAATAGAACTTTCGAAACCCGCCTTAAGTCGGTGCGTGGGGAGATAGCGGCCGCCTGTGAGCGTTGCGGGCGCGACCCGGCGGAGATTACGCTGGTGGCGGTCAGTAAAACGTTTCCTTTCGCCCGGATTGAAGCGGCCTATAGTGCTGGCCAGGTTGATTTCGGGGAAAACTATATCCAGGATTGTGTTACAAAGATGAAACAGGCCGAAAGCCTGAATCTGCCTTTGCGCTGGCATTTTATCGGCCACCTGCAAAGTAATAAAATAAAATACTATGATGCCGCTTTTCATCTGTTTCACGGGCTTGATTCAGTGAAACTGGCCCGCGGCCTGGCCCGGAAAGCTTTGGCCGGTAATTTCAAGGCCCGGGTTTTAGTGCAGGTGAATATCGCAGATGAAGCCACCAAGGCCGGGATTCCGGCCGCAAGTCTGATTGATTTTCTTCAGGAGATAAGATATATGGGGGGATTGTCGATCGCAGGCTTGATGGCGATTCCTCCGGCCGGGGCCACCGCCGAAGCGAGCCGTCCCTATTTTCGTTCTCTTTTTCAGCTCTTTACCGAGGCGAAAGCGCAATTTCACTCGGTAATGCCGGAGTTTAAGCAGCTTTCAATGGGAATGTCGAAGGATTTTACCGTCGCCGTGGAAGAGGGGGCGACCATTGTCCGGGTCGGCTCACTTCTGTTTGGCGAACGTCAGAAAAAGGTTTAAGTTCATTGAAAAAAGATACGCAGAAATTATGGGGCGGCCGTTTTACGGCGCCGACGGATGAGTTGGTCGAGGAGTTTACCGCTTCAATCAATTTTGATAAGCGGCTCTATGCTGAAGATATTGCCGGGAGTATGGCGCACGCGCGCATGCTCGGCCGGCAGAATATTATTCCGGCAGCCGATGTGGAACCGATTATTAACGGTTTGCAAAAGATTAAAGCTGAAATAGAGCGGGGTGAATTTAATTTTTCCGTAGCCAACGAAGATATTCATATGAATATCGAGAGCCGTCTTAGTGAAATTATCGGCCCGGAGATTGCCGGGCGTCTCCATACCGGCCGCAGTCGTAATGATCAGGTCGCGCTTGATCTACGTCTTTACCTGCGCGCGCAGCTGGCGCAGGTTGAGGAACTTATAGCCGATTTGATTCGGGTTCTGCTCGATAAGGCTGAAGCTGAAATCACGGTTATAATGCCGGGCTTTACCCACCTGCAGCAGGCGCAGCCGGTGCTCTTCGCCCATCATCTTTTAGCTTATGTCGAAATGTTCAAACGTGATTCAGATCGTCTCTCTGATTGTCGGAAACGTCTCAATCTTTCGCCGCTGGGCTCCGGGGCTCTGGCCGGGAGCAGCTTTGCGCTGGATCGGCAAAGTGTGGCGGAGGAACTTGGGTTTTCCGGAATCACCGCCAACAGTCTTGATGCGGTCAGCGACCGTGACGGCGTCGCTGAGGCTCTCTTTGATTTTTCTCTGCTGATGATTCATCTTTCCCGTTTTTGCGAAGAACTGGTGCTCTGGTCATCGGTGCAGTTTAATTTTATTACGTTGAGCGACTCTTTCTGTACCGGCAGCAGTATAATGCCGCAGAAGAAAAATCCTGATGTCCCCGAACTTATCCGGGGCAAATCGGGGCGCGTGGTCGGCTCTCTGGTCAACCTTTTAATGACGCTGAAATCACTGCCCTTAGCTTACAATAAAGATATGCAGGAAGATAAGGAGCCCTTTTTTGACGCGCTCGATACGGTGGTCGGTTCGTTGCGGATTATGGCTCCGATGATTAAAGAGATGCGGGTCAATAAGGAAGTGATGGGCCGTCAGGCCGGGGCCGGATTTTCCACGGCGACCGAAATTGCTGATTATCTGGTGCGTAAAGGCCTGCCTTTTCGCGCAGCCCATGAAGTTGTCGGTAAGGTTGTGGCTTTCTGTGAGGCTAATGAGCTTGATCTTACTGAACTTACGCTTGGGCAGTGGTTAGAATTTTCTCAACTCTTTGCCGAAGATCTCTTTACTTTACTGGCGCCGCAGGACGCGGTTGATGCCAAAGATTTGTACGGCGGTACGGCTACGGCCCAGGTATTAGAGCAGATTCGCCGGCTGCGTTCTGCTTTTAATTAAATATTGCCTTCTTTGAAATCCTCTGGGGTTTATCTTGAATAAAAGTTTGTCCAGAAGTACTTTTATGTTTTTTTTGCTGCTGCTGCTGATAACCTTTTCTTTCAGCGCCTGCGGCAAACGGGGTAAGCCCTTGCCGCCGAGTCTGGTGGTTGCGGAAAAGATTACTGATCTAAGACTTGTGGTTAAGCCGGGAGTGCGGAAACTGGCCTGGAGTATACCGAAAAAAAATTCTGACGGGAGCAAGCCGGTTGATCTGATTGCTTTTAAGATTCGTTTAAAAAAGGTCGCACGCGAGCTTGACAGTTGTCGCTTTTGTGATGAAGGTTTCTTTGATTACAAAACGATTAATCTGCTTAAACCGGAAACCGGCCAACAGGCCGGCGCAACTTTTTATCTGCCGGTTCCTGAGATTGAGCCTGACTTTGTTTATGTGTTTGCGGTGGTTTCCTTAAACAGCCGGGGTTGGAGTAGTGAGGTCTCTAATAAACTGGCCCTTTTTGCTTTGCCGCAGATTTTGCCGCCGGCAAAGGTGGTTTTGACGCCGACCGCCTCGGTGGTCGAGATAAGCTGGCAGGTGCCGAAATTACCGGCCGATTTTACCGGTAAACTCTTTTATCGGGTTTATCGCCGCCAACCTCAGGTTTCCGGTTCCCGTTGGAAGATGATTACGCCAACACCACTTACGGATACTCATTTTATTGATGTAGGACTCAATGACTGGCATGCCTATGACTATGTAATTACTGCTGTTGTCAACCTCGAGGAGACATCGCGTGAGAGTAATTACTCGAAAATTGTCCAGATTGTCCCCGGCGATTACACGGCCCCAGAGAAACTGGAAAATTTTTCGGCATTTAATTATCAGGCTGGTATTCAACTGCTCTGGGACCCTTCCAGCGCTTCGGATCTTGCTGGTTACAAGGTCTACCGGAGGGATGAGGTTACCGGGCTCGAAAAGACAATTGCCGTCCTGCCGCCGGCGCAGAGTGAATATTTTGACCTTGATCTGGTAAAGGGCCGAACTTATTATTATCGGGTTACGGCTTTTGATTCTTCCGACCGGAAAAATGAGGGTGAACCGAGCCCGCAAATTGCGGTTAAATATAAACCCTGATGCGGGAACAAACCCGCAACCCGGACGGAGCCTCGCGGACCCCAGCCCGAGGCAATCCGCCGGTCGCAAATAAGTGCGCTTAGCAGAACATTTTCTGATTATTAAATCTTGTTTCCGGTGCCGGAAATAACCTGTAACGTACTAATGCGGGAACTTATCCCGCAACCCAAACAGGGCCTTGCGGCCCGCACCCAGGGGCACTTCCGCTGGGCGCAAATAAGTGCTCTTATCAGAACATTTTCTTGTTTTAAAACAAGAAAATAACCTGTAAGGCACTAATGCGGGAACAATCCCCGCAACCCAATCGGAGCCTCGCGGCCCGCACCCAGGGGCACTTCCGCTGGGCGCAAATAAGTACTCTTATCAGAACATTTTCTGATTATTAAATCTTGTTTTTTGGTGCAGAAAATAACCTGTAAGGTACTAAAATATTTATGTTTATGGATATGGAACCTTTTATATATAAAAATAATACTCGCTATTGTGAGGATGTTGCCCTTGCCGATATCGCGGCTGAATTTGGAACGCCCTGCTATGTTTACAGTAAGGCTTTTTTAAGCGCGCGGAGCCGGGCTTATCTTGAGGCTTTAGCCGGGCATAAGCATCTTGTCTGTTATTCAGTTAAGGCCGCATCTAATATTAACTTATTGAAAATTCTTGGTGAATTGGGATTAGGCTGCGATATTGTTTCGGGCGGAGAGCTTTTTCGGGCAAAACTTGCCGGTATTCCCGGAGAAAAAATTGTCTATTCCGGGGTCGGGAAGACGGCAGCGGAGATTCGTCAGGCTCTGGAGTATAAGATCCTTTTTTTCAATGTCGAATCCGCAGCCGAACTTCATTTAATCAATCAGGTTGCCGCGGAGATGGCGGTGGTCGCGCCGGTTGCTATCCGGGTAAACCCCGATGTTGACCCGCTTACCCACCCCTATATTTCGACCGGACTGAAAGAGAACAAATTTGGTATTCCCATAGATGAAGCTGAAAGAATCTATCTGACAGCTAACGCGAAGCTGAAAAATATAAAGTTTGTCGGGGTTGACAGCCATATCGGTTCGCAATTAACAAATTTAACACCTTTTCGTGACGCGGCACTGCGGCTCAGGGTCTTGATCGAGAAATTATCAGCTCAGGGTGTGGAATTAAAGTATGTTGATTTAGGCGGGGGGTTAGGCATTAAATACGATAGTGAATCCGTGCCTGAGGTGCAACAACTTGCAGATATCTTTTTTGACGTATTTTCCGGCCTTGATTTAACCATCGTTCTCGAGCCGGGCCGCTCTCTGGTCGGTAACAGCGCGGTAATGCTGACTAAGGTTCTGTATCTGAAACAGAGTCTGGAGAAAAATTTTGCTATTGTTGATGCGGGTATGAATGATTTGCTCAGGCCCTCGCTTTACGGAGCTTTTCAGAAGATTGATAAGGTTTGCCTTTTAGCAAATGGTTCTTCTGCTATTCCTCAATTAAATTATGACATTGTCGGACCGATTTGCGAATCCGGCGATTTCCTGGCAAAAGCGAGAGCGCTTCCCCAACTGGTGCAGGGTGATCTGTTAGCGGTCGGCAGTGCCGGGGCTTATGGCTTCTCTATGTCTTCTAATTACAATTCCCGAGCGCGGGCTGTGGAATTGTTGGTAGATGGATCTGCGGTTACGGTTATTCGTGAACGCGAAACTTACGAAGATTTAGTGAAAGGTGAAAATCTTGGCTGCTAATCTTATGAGTATGACCGGTTACGGGGAGGCGGCCGCCGCCATTGGAAATTATCAATGGCGCTGTGTCGTGCAGTCGGTAAACAGTCGTAATCTTGATATAAGGTTTCGTTTTCCTGCCGCTTTATCGGTTTTAGAGATCAGGTTGCGAAAGGAAGCGCAAAAATTTGTCCGCCGGGGCAAGGTGGATGTCAGCTTTTCGTATGCGCTCTCGGGAGGAGATGGAGACGAAATCCTTAGCGCTTACTTTAACCCGGAGTGGGTGGCCGGATTCTGCCGCGCCGGAGAGGAGTTGCTTGATTCACTGGATTGGCAGGCAAATGCCGCCCTGCGGGCTTCTATCTTAAAGAGCGCTTTTTCCCAGCGGGAGGCTTTTGCCGATACTGAACTTAAGATTGATTGCGCCGCGGACAAACTTATTCTATTATTCGATGCCGCGTTGAAAAAGCACGCTGAATCACGCAAACTTGAAGGTGAAGAACTGGGGCTTGATCTCATTAATCGTCTTACGCTGCTGGATGATTTTATTGCCGCCATCAGCGAGAAAGCTCAGTCTATGCCTGAAATTTTCCGGGAAAGAATCAAGCACAGGATTGAAGTCCTTATTGCCGATAAACAGTTTGACCTCGATCACTCCCGCCTGGCGCAGGAGGTCGCGCACCTTATCGATAAAGCTGATATTTCAGAGGAGATTGTCCGTTTCAAAGCGCATATAGTCCAATTTCGAGCGGAGATCAATGAGTCTTCAACCGAGAGAAAGGGGAAAAAACTCGAATTTATCGTCCAGGAGATGTTGCGTGAGGTCAATACCGTCGGCTCCAAGGCGAATCTGCTCGAGATTACCCGTTCCGTGGTTGAAGTAAAGAATGAATTAGAAAAAATCCGGGAGCAGGTGCAGAATATTGTCTAAGCATAAACCTTTTCTGCTGGTCTTTTCCGCCCCGTCCGGCTGCGGGAAGACCACATTGCTTAATAAGTTAAGAGAAAAATTTCCCGGTATCGGTTTTTCGGTATCGCATACGACGCGGCCTCGGCGTAGAGGTGAGGTTGACGGGGTTGATTATCATTTTGTCGATCAGGATAAATTTAAGCAAATGCGGGATGCCGGTTTGTTTGTCGAATCGGCCACGGTTCATCTTAACTCTTACGGGACTACATTTGCGGCAATTGATACCCTGCTGGCGGCCGGCAATGATGTAATCCTTGATATTGATGTGCAGGGAATGCGGCGATTGCAAGCTGCAAACCACTACGATTTTGTCTCAATTTTCATTATGCCGCCGGGTCTCGATGAACTCTCCTCGCGTCTGCGCTTACGCGATACGGATTCCGAGCAGGTGATCAAACAACGCTTAGCCAATGCCGTGGCAGAGATTAAAGCGGCCCCGCTTTATGATTATAATGTGGTTAACGATGATCTTGAGAATGCTTTTACGGAACTTTCCGCGATCATTACCGCTGAAAGACTGCGGACATCACGCAATATTGAAAATTTCTCGTAACTATTCAGCTCAACTTCATCTCTCCGATTTCCGGAGGGGGCGGGGGTGGCTTTTTGGAGCGGTTGCGGAAAGGATTTCGTCGTTTTTCGAAAGCGAGCGAGAGCCCATAAGCATTGCAACTGTTTGAGCGTAAGCGAGTTTTGCAATGCGGGCATAGTGAGTGTAAGGAAAAACAGAAATCTTAACGCCTAGCGGAGAAAAGCCGCACCCGACCCCAGGTTTGGCTGAATAGTTACAATTTCTCAATTTAGTGCCTTACAGGTTATTTTCTTGTTTTAAAACAAGAAAATGTTCTGATAAGAGCACTTATTTGCGCCCAACGGAAGTGCCCTTGGGTGCGGGCCGCAAGGCCCTGTTTGGGTTGCGGGACTTGTCCCCGCATTAGTACCTTACAGGTTGTTTTCTGCACCAAAATAAGATTTAATAATCAGAAAATGTTCTGATAAGAGTACTTATTTGCGACCATCGGAAGTGCCCTTGGGTGCGGGCCAAAAAGGCTCGATTGGGTTGCGGGAGTTATTCCCGCATTAGATTGTAATTGATTTGAATTAAGGAGTTATTATGGCGCGAATTACGGTAGAGGACTGTATTGAAAAAGTTGAAAATCGGTTTGAGCTTATTGCTTTAGCGTCAACCAGAGCCAAACAGATTATCAAGACGAAGATCTCCCTGATTGAAAATCATAAGAACCGCCCGATTGTCATGGCACTGCGCGAAGTCGCCGCCGGTCGGGTGTGGCCGGAAGCCGATTGACTCTGGTTGGCTTGAGTCAATGTTTCACGTGAAACATTGACGGACTTTTTCTCTGTATCTCTGTAAGGGTGAATATCTGTATCTCTGTAAGGGTGAATAAATGAATGGCGGGTGGGAAGTAATCAAATTGCAGATAGCAACCCTGGGAGGGTTGCTATTTCTTTCTCTCGCAATAACCTGGGTAATCCTTTATTACGTCAGGCTCCTGGATCACCCCAACGAAAGATCTTCCCATGAGCTGGCAACGCCAAAATGCGGTGGTGTCGGAATCGTCTGCAGCTTTGTCGCCGGAGTCTATCTCTCGCAACTCTGGGGCGGGAAATGCCTGGTGCCGGCGAATGTACTTTACGCCTTTATCGTTCCGGTCCTGTTGGTCGCCAGCGTTTCGCTGGCAGACGATATCCAGGAGCTTTCCCCGAAATTCAGACTGACCATACAGATTGCGGCCTCTCTCTTGTTCCTTTTTCTGATAAGATTCAGTCGGGTGGGGCAAGATACGAGTATCCCGTCATTAATCTTTGATGTGTTAACCGGGCTCGGAAGCATTATCTGGATCGTCGGTATGGCCAATTCATTCAATTTTATGGACGGCATTGATGGTCTGGCGGCGGGGCAGGGATTGATCGCAGCGTTCTTCTTTGCCGTTATTCAATTAGGGCAGGGCAACTGTTTTTTGGGCTTTGTTTC
>WFRP01000309.1 GCA_015486505.1 Pseudomonadota bacterium
AACCGTCATCGATCAGGATAATTTCAAAATTACGCCATGTCTGAGCCTTAAGGGAGTCCAATACCCGATCCAGATAAACACCGTAATTGTAACAGGTTACAATCACACTGACCAGCGGCCCCGACCACGGCTGCTGCTCGATATTTACCGGTTCCACCCAACGTCGACGCCATCTGGCCCAGGCAGCTGCCGATAAAGCCGCGGCTCGGGCCCACCAGAGCCCTACTTTCTCCCGATAAAAAACTACTCTCGCCAACAATTTTATCTCACCTGATTTTTAGTACCTTACAGGTTATTTTCTGCACCAAAAAACAAGATTTAACAGTCAGAAAATGTTCTGATAAGAGCACTTATTTGCGACCAGCGGAAGTGCCCCCGGGTGCGGGCCGAAAAGGCTCGATTGGGCTGCGGGAGTTGTCCCCGCATTAGACAAACCGGCTTAAATTTTTTCCGCAATTTTACGATCAAACCGGCGCAGGATAAAACGCCGGGCGGGATCTTCCACATATCTCCAGAACAGATATGAAACCACCAGCAACAAGATCCAGAAAATCGGATAATCGGTCATGCGCTGGGCCGGCAACCTTGATTCTATATACATATTGTAGAGATAGATAAGAATATAGTGAATCAGAAAAACCGCGTAACTCATTTCACCTGCAACAACCAGGAAACGCCAGTTTAAAATTTTTGTGAGCAACCCTTTCTGACCGGCCATAAAAAAGATCAGAATTGCGATCGCCGGGACTGACAGGGTATGATAGAGCCAGGTTTCCCAGATGGGACCTACCAGATTTTTCAGGTGATAGTAGAGCAGATACGGCATATAATAGATACTGAAAACCGTCAATAATAAAGCGGCAGCTTCAATGACCGTTGCCCTGATCACGCCAAGTTTTTGCAACCGACTATTTTTTTGCCAGAGCGTGCAAACCGCCATCCCCAACAAGAATTCAAATACACGAGCCAGAGGATTAATATAAACCATCCCCTCAATACAGGGCCGGATATGGCTCAGTCGCACCGGAGGCAGCTGCAGATATCCGGTCAATCGAACCACTAAAAAGAGTACGATCAGCGAAATCACCATCTTAAGCCACCAGGTTCTGAGCCATTTGTAGATAAGCAAAGGAAAAATCAGATAGAAGAAAAACTCTACCGAAACGCACCAGGTCGGCGGATTCAGGGAGGTAAAATAGTCCGCAATCGGAACCCAGGACTGAACCAGAAAAAGATTTGCCCAGATAATCGAAAGATAATGCGGGTTGGCAAAAAAATCGTTAGGCGGCAGAATAACGAAAAGAAAAAAGAGCCCGGTAAGCAGGTAGCCCGGATAAAGCCGGGCAAACCGGGCGATAAAAAAACGCCGGCAGGCCGCCCGGCCGTGCAGGTCACCATAAACATAAGTCAGGACAAATCCCGACATGATAAAAAAGAAACTTACCGCATGGTCAAGCGCAAAAGGATGCACCATTTCGCGAATAACACCAAAATGACCAACCGAATGATGCAGAACAATCATCACCACCGCGAAAAACCTTAACGAGGTCAAGGCGTCAATTTTTTTAATTCGGTGATGCTGCAAATATTATCCTTTTCGGCTTCTTCAATGTCTTAAGCTTAAGCCCTTAAGCGGTCTAATTAATCGTGCAAATAGTTTACGGCTCAACTTTCTGCTTACCAATCCGACCGGAGAGCTCCCCTTTAGATCCAGTTTTTTTCAACCAGGCAACCGGATTGAAAAACCGGCTTGCCACCGGTTTCGTCGGGCCCGGATTAGATACCTGCTCGCCGGAACCGGCATCCAAAATCTTCGACTTAATGGTTACCAACACTTCGATATACTCAGCTCTTATACCAAGTTCCAAAGTATCAAGATAGATTATCTGAGTAAAAAGTCCCGAATGTCTGAATATATAATCACAAATATCGTATCCCCACCGGCGGGTTACCAGAGCCCCTTGTTCCGACACCGGGCTGCCGTGATACTCCGGATCCAGCAAATGTTCGACGGCACCATCTGCACCTATTTTCGCACAAACTTCAGTAGGTTCACTTTTGTTGACCAAAGGTACGGTAAAAATATGCATACCCCCGGGACGCAAAGTTCGGGCAATCTCCCGAAATGCCAGGTCGGGCTTAAAAATATGCTCCATTACATCCTGACTTATATGCAGATCGATACTGTTACCGGCGAAACTTAATGATTCCAGATTCTCACAACGCCAGCCCTGATGTTCGACTCCGGATTTCACTCCAGGAAAAAACTGCGACGCAATATAATTTTGACAATGTTTTTTCAGTTTTGGCGAGATTCCCCGCTCAATCGGCGAAGATTCATGGATCGTTGCCCGGCGCCAATCGGGGAAAAAATGTTCTACCGCCCAGGCCAGCGCTCGTTCACGCGGGATTGAACCACATTCAGTACAGATGTAGTGGTCTCGAAACCAAGGCTCTGCAGCTGTAAACCTGACGGCCTGCTCACAGCAGTGACAGAAACCGTAATTTGAAAAAATAATTTTACTCACTAATCTACTAATGCGGGAACAATCCCCGCAACCCAATCCGGCCTTTTCGGTCCGTACCCAGGAGCACTCCCGATAGTCGCAAATAAGTACTCTTATCAGAACATTTTCTTGTTTTTATAGTTGAAAAAACTGTCGAAAAAAACAAGAAAATAACCTGTAAGGTACTAACCTGGTCAAGAATCCTTTTGCAATATACCCTTCAACAAACGCAGCGGCGAACTGATGCGCCAACTCGTTGATGACATAATATCGCCAATCCGTTTATTCAGTACAGCGATATCAGCATCACGCTTAACAACAGATCTATTCAAAGCGGCAATTTTATTTTCATATTCAGTTATTGATCTTTTAAGCGCTTCATTCTCCAGTTCAGACTCTGTTGCTTCCGTAGAGTAAACTACGGATTGTTTTCGGGAACTTTCTGAGTCTAACCCTATAAAATCTTCTCCAAAAAAAGATTTACCAAACCATCTGCCAATATCGGTTAAATCTCTATTTGTTGGGTTTCTTCTAAAAAGTGTGCAGGTTCTGCATTTTGGATGAAATAATCGTGACAACATCATCTTTTCGTAGTCCATCTCTAAAAAATTGCCAATCCTGCAATTTTCAAAATTCCCATAGGCACAACACAGGTAAGCATCACCTTTACAATCAAGTGCAATTACGTCAAAAAGCAGCGCACAGGGGTTTAGCGATTTTTCCGAACTTCCAATTTCCCGAACATCAACGGTAATTTCATCGGTAGTCGAAAAATCATTCAAAACAGGAGTTAAAGGGTCGCCGGAAGCAGGATATACTTGAAAATTCAGCCCTAAAGACTCAGAGAACTCCCTAAATGCGGATATCTGTTCCCGGTTGTAATCAAACTCCAGATACTTAACATACACCTTGATATCAAGGCTGCTTCCGGACAAATATTGTGCAAGATCAGTTAAATTTCGTTTTACAACTTCAATATCACCGCCACTATGATTAATTTGGTAGATATCATTGGTAAAACCGGAAACCGATACCGACAATTCCGAGACACCGGCTTCCAGAGTATCAATCAAAGTCGACATTTCAGAAAGAGAAAAATTTGAGGAGAGAACACAATGAATGTTGTTGTCGACCACTTCTTTGACAAATTTATTTATTTCAGGATGTAAAAACGGTTCTGTCCAATTATACAAACCAACTGTCGTTGCGCCCTTTTCTTTTGCTTTCACAACTATTTTTTTAAACCTGGAAAAAGACATTTTCTCTTGTGAATTTTTCACCTTGCGCTGTCCCCGAACACATGTCCGACAGCGCAAATTACAGGCATCAACAATATCTATGTAATACAACATGTGATTCACTTAAAAAGAACTTTTTTGCAACATTTTTTCACCCGCCACATTAATGCAAAAATTTTTTTTGCAGATGTACCCGTAATCTTTCCGCTAAATTAACTTTTCTATTTTTATTAATTTTCCCGTTACAAGTGCCGACCGACAAACTCATCAAATCAACGGTTTCTGCTTTTTTAGTTGCAACTGCCGCTTTTACAACAACCTGGTATACTTGTCCAAAACGGTTTTTCCGCAGAACCTCTTTGATCTTTTCGGAAAGTTTTTGCCATTTCTCTGAAAATTCGGTCTCTTCCGGCGATAAAGTTACAAATTGCGCTTCAATTATCTGCAGACCCGCAGCGCTAAACAGTTTCTGTATATTTCTCATCCCGAAAAAACGGATATGAGTTCTATCCAATAAACCCCAATCCCGATACTCAAAATCTTCATCCAGAAGTGTAGCGATCACGGCATTATGAGCAATATGAGGCAGGGAAACAACAATCCGGCCCGCTTCTGCCGCCAGACTCGCCATCGCCTTTAATACCGCCTGAGGATCATAGACATGCTCCAATACATCAGCAGCCACCAGGACATCGAAAGGCGCTTCTTCCTGCAGCAATTCGGGCCAGGAATTATCATTCAGGTCCGCTTCGTAGACCCGTTCACAATAGGCACTTAATTTTTCAATCGCCTCTTTGTTGATCTCCAGCCCTGTAACCCGACAGTTTCCAACTTCACGCAAGAGCTTACTTATCGACCCGGCCCCGGCCCCAACATCCAAAACCCGCCGGTTCCGCCCCACCATACGCACAACTCTGGCCGGAGCCGAGTCGGATGCAGGATCTACTCCATATTCATAAATATGGCTGTTTTTTAAATACATTTCACTCTTCTTAAAATATTTTTCAAAAACCGGACCGGATAACTAATCCTCCAACTCGTTGATGACAGGATTTCGGCAATATAGATATTTTTTTCGGCAAGTGCCTGATTTAATCGCATTACCTCATCTTCCTGCTCGGCTACAGTTTGATTCAATACCTCAATTTGCCGGTCTCGTTCGGCAAGTAATTGTTTAAGCTCGGAGACCCGTCTATCATTTTTAACCTGATGCTGATTGGGCTCAACCACGCGGCAATCCCTTTCCGCAATAGCCTGATTGAGCCGTATTATCGCATTTTGGCTCAACTGAACCATAGATTTATAAAGATGTAAAATGGACTCGTTTGAGGGTTCTTCAACCTGGAACCTAACAGAATGTTCACTTTTCTTCTTACCTTCAAGCGGTTTTCGCCAATAGACACCGACTCCGTCAATCTCGACAATTTTCGGTTCTATCCCCCGGGTCCTGCAGTAATCGCTGACCGCCGCCTTACATTCAGGAACAACATGATAATCATCAATGATTATGTAGCCGTTGGGGGATAATTTGGGATAAAGAGCATTTAGTGCGTCCATGGTCGACTCATACATATCACCATCGAGCCGCAACAATGCCAGCTTCCCGATATTTGCCGTCGGTAGAGTATCCTTAAACCATCCCTTGAGAAATTTAGTCTGCTCATCAAGCAGATCAAAAAAACGAAAATTTTCCTTAACCTCTTCCAGCGAAACTGCCAGTTCCTCATATTTATGAAATTCTGAACCGGCATCTTCCGGGTACTGTTCAGCATTGGCCGGCGGCAATCCTGCAAAAGAATCAGCGACCCAAACCGTCCTGTCGGTTATATTGTGGGCATACAAAACCGCGCGCATCAGGATGCAGGCTCCTCCGCGCCACACCCCGGTCTCTATAAGGTCACCCGGAACTTTATCTTCAATAATTGATTCCGTTAAAATTCGCAGGTTATTTAACCTTTTCACACCGATCATGGTAAATGCTTGAGATGGCCAATCCAGACCATTTTCGCGCAACTCAAGATCGAAAGTCTCTGACCCCGATGGGATAAGCGGCAGATCTCTACATATGACACCGGTCAAAAAAGACTGCATCAATTCAAGATAACTGTCTCTTATAGATTGCCACTCTTCCAGATTATGCGGAATCAGAGCTGTTGCTTCATTCCGGCATACCGCTTCAGCCCGGCCCTGATTGCAGGGTTGATGACTCATCCGCAAATCCTTTTTAGGTATCCATTCGGGTTATAACTCAACTGATAACGCTCACAATCCCGATCGACAACAAAACGCCGGTCATTCTCAAGAAACTCCCGGATCGCCGGTAAAGGTCCCGGCCCGCCCAAAGCACCACCAAGTAAAGTTTGTCGGGGAAACAGATCAACCACCCCGTCTTCAACTATAAAATAGGAGTCCTCACTGACAATATCGGCATAAGTGTACAGATCTGCCAACACCATATCCTTACGATGATCAGCATCGTGAATAATCATAACCCGGGCGTCTGCACAAATGTTTTTGATTTGTGTGATGACCTCGGGGTCTTGAGTAGATCCGGTCAGTGTCATTATGCGGTCATGAGAAACAATAAAATTAGTGTGATCTATATCTACCGTGACAATACGCCCATGACCAATATTTTCCATTAAATGAGCTAAATAAAGTGTACTTCCCCCCTTAAATGAACCCATTTCAACCAAAATATCGGGCCGTACCTTAAAGATTAATTCCTGGTAAATCCATAAATCCAATACATTTTTCCAAGTTGGGATACCCATCCAGCTTACCTTATCAAAAACCACGTTTTGCTGATGATGTTCCAACCAGCCAGCAAGATTTAATTTGTTCAAATGTTCATATTCCGAATCGGTAACCTTGGCATTTTCTCCAGATATTACTTCTCTCTTATTCAAAATTATCCCCTAATGCGGGAAAGATCCCGCAAATAAGTACTCTTATCAGAATATTTTCCTGTTTTTATAGTTGATGGCGTCGTAAAAACTCTTCATCTGCTGCGTTACCCTCGCCGTGAGCGTAGCGAGGAAGTGCCCTTGGGGTGCAACCTTCGTCACTGCGGCGTACACTCTATGTACGCCTCATTCCTCAGGTTTCGGGTGCCCTGCGCCCAACGGAAGTGCCCTTGGGGTGCAGATGAAGTTTTTTACTTAGCCATCGAGTTTTTGACTTTTTACGAGTTTGTCATAGTTGAAAAAACTGTCGAAAAAACAAGAAAATAACCTGTAAGATACTAATTTAAAAAACTAATCTCGGCATCCAGCAGTTTAAGCTCAATCTGCACCTGTTCCACCCCTACCAAACCAATCTGGTATTCCTGTAAACTTAAGACCTCAACGGTTAAAACATCGTGAATCCAGTGATGCATCACCAGAGATTCCAAATTACCATCAGCCACGGCTATAGATATCGAATAGTTGTCCTTAGCGATCAAAGGCCAGACAAATTCAAATTCGACCAGATAATTCTCACCAACACGTAACGGCGGCAATTCGGTCCGCAAACTTATATTGTTAAAACCAAAGATCTCAATACCAAGTCGGTTTTTCACTAAAAATCCGACCACCGGATTTTTAATATCACCTAACGACTCGAGCCAGAGATGAAAACCAACCGCTTCTCCACCATAAACCGCTTCTATCGGCCCTCTCTCTTTGGAAAACAAGGCAATCTGATCAATTTTCACACCACCACGGCCAAAAGATGCGGCCGTATCTTCAACCTTTACAGTCACCGCCTTTTTCGCAACGGAGGGTAACGGCGGAACCAATAGGTTATCCTCAGTTTTTATCGAAGTTTCCGGCGGGCCCCCTTCGTAAAAGGCCTGTGTATATCTGTCAACAATCTCTTTCGGGTTTCCTGTCTCAATTAAACTTCCTTCATGCAGCCAAACTGCGTGGTCACAAAGCGTCAACACGGCATTCATATCGTGAGTAACCAACAACAAGGTACTGCGACCTTTAAAGGATTTTATCTTTTTCATACATTTATGCTGAAACCGGGCATCACCTACTGCCAGAGCCTCATCTACAATCAGGATATCAGGCGAAACATGTACTGCCACAGCAAATGCCAGGCGCATCAACATACCGCTGGAATAGTTTTTTACCGGCTGATCTATAAAATCACCGATCTCGGCAAAAGCCTCTATTTCCGGAAAACGCTTTTCCATTTCCGAGCGACTTACGTCCGCCAGGGCCCCGGAAAAAAATACATTTTGCCGACCGGTATATTCCTGATTAAAACCTGAACCCAACTCCAGCAATGCAGCAATTCGTCCAACAACCTGCATAGTACCGCAATCAGCCTGAATGACTCCGCAAATAATTTTTAGAAGAGTAGATTTGCCACTGCCATTCAGGCCGATAATCCCCCAGGTCTCTCCTTTGGGAATTTCCAGGTTTATATCTTTAAGGGCATAAAAATCTTCAAAATACTTTTTTTTACGTGGATGGAGGGCTTCTTTGAAACGGGCTAATGGTGAATGATAAAGCTTATAACTTTTTTCAATACCTTTTAATAATATAGCGCTATTCGATGTCATATTAAATTCAAGTATTCGTGCATTATAAACTCGTTAAAATATTACAAAACATCGGCAAAATGGGGTCTTAATCGACGAAAGACCAAGGTACCTGTCAATAAAATAAGGGCCGTAACCGACCAGAAATACAATCCCCAGCGCCAATGCAGCCAGAATGGTATTCCATAAATAAAAGAATCACGATAACCGTGAACAATATAATAGATAGGGTTAAATTTAAGAACAGCCTGTACAATCGGCGGCATGATATTGATATCCCAGAAAATAGGCGTTCCCCAAAAACCGATCTGGAGCAATAACTGCACAATTTGGCCGGTATCACGAAAAAAAACATTCACCGATGCGGTCAGCCAACTTAAACCCAAAACCAGAACTACCATCGCCACATAGTAGTAAAGTGCCTGTATAACCCAGAAGGTCAAAGGGATATGATAACTCCAAAGTAATATAATCAGCAGTCCCAAAAAAACAATGTGGCTAACTAAGGCAGCACCCACCGTTACCACCGGCAGAATCGAGGTTGGAAAACGGACTTTTTTGACCAGGTGAGGGTTGGCAACGATAATAGTTGTGGCCCGGGTCCAGATTTCTGAGAAATTAAACCAGGCCGCCATCCCGGCCGTCAACCAGATAACAAACGGGATATCATTTAACGGTTTGGCTTTTAAGCCGAAACCGAAAACAAACCAGAATATCAGAATTAAAACCAATGGATTAATAATCGTCCAGATGAAGCCCAGACGGGAGCCGATATATTGGGCCGCAACTTCACGCTTAATCAGCTCCCAGATCAGATAACGGCGGCTTAAAATAAGTTTGATAAAATCAAGAAAAAAATTTCGCGGCATTAAACTTAAAGACCTTTCTCAACTACCGGCCGCCGCAAAATATTACCGACCTCAAGTCGTCCCCGACAACAAGCCACGGCAACCGTACCGGGATGAGCCGTTTCTATGAGCTCACCATTCTCGTTCTCCAATGAAACTATTACGCTCATAAAATCCTGCATTCCCGGGGTTATAACTTCGACCTCAGCCCCTGTGGCAAGCCGGTCTTTAATGCTGAGCCGCACCCGACAGACACCAGTTTCACTAAAATCATCGAAAACTTCCTGAACCAGAGCACAAAAATGATAGCTACGAATATAAGCTGAGCTTTCCAG
>WFRP01000310.1 GCA_015486505.1 Pseudomonadota bacterium
CTGGTCGCACCCCAAGGGCACTTCCGTTGGGCGCAAATAAGTACTCTTATCAGAACATTTTCTTGTTTTTACAGTTGAAAAAAGCTGTCGAAAAAAACAAGAAAATAACCTGTAAGGTACTAATGCGGGAACAAACCCGCAACCCAAACGGTACCTCGCGGCCCGCAAATAAGTACTCTTATCAGAACATTTTCTGATTATTAAATCTTGTTTTTTGGTGCAGAAAATAACCTGTAAGGTACTAAAGCGGAATATTGCCGTGTTTACGATAAGGCAGATGCTCTTCCTTGTCTTGCAGCATCTCCAGAGCCCGGATAATCTTGATCCGGGTCTCTTCCGGCTTAATCACCTCATCAACAAAGCCGTAGGATGCGGCGCGATAGGGATTGGCAAAATTTTCCTTATAGTTATCGACCAACTCCTGCCGCTTGGCCGCCTTGTCCGCCGCCGCTTTCAACTCTTTGTTAAAGACGATATTGACGGCGCCGTCCGGCCCCATAACCGAAAATTCCGAAGTCGGGTAAGCGTAATGAATGTCGGATTGCAACTGCCGCGGCGACATCGCGCAGTAGGCGCCGCCGAAAGATTTCCGGGTGGTGATCGTAATTTTCGGAACCGTCGCTTCCGCGTAGGCGTAGATGATCTTGGCGCCGTGGCGGATAATGCCGCCGAATTCCTGGCCGGAGCCGGGGAGAAAGCCGGGGACATCGACAAAGGTAACCAGAGGAAGATTGAAACAGTCGCAGAAACGGATAAAACGGGCGCATTTGTCGGACGCGTTGATATCGAGACAACCGGCCATAAAGTTGGGTTGATTGGCGATAATGCCCACCGATTCACCATTAAAACGGGCAAATCCGGTTACCATATTGGCCGCGTACTGAGGCTGAATTTCCAGGAAATCACCATTATCCGCCGCCAGCTTAATGATCTTCTTGATATCATAAGGCCGCCGGGAATCCTCCGGAACCACATCATTTAATTCCGGAATCAGGGTTTCAACTTCGCCGTCAAAGTGAACCAGCGGCGCTTTTTCGCGGTTACTCTGCGGCATAAAACTTAAAAGCGCCTTGACCTTGTCGATACTGTCCTTATCATCCTTACCGGCAAGATGGCAGACCCCGCTGGTCTTCATATGGGTATTGGAACCACCGAGTTTTTCCTGGGTGACATCCTCATTGGTTACGGTCTTGATTACATTCGGGCCGGTAATGAACATATAACTGCTCTTTTCCGTCATTATGATAAAATCCATCAATGCCGGTGAATAAACGGCGCCGCCAGCACAGGGCCCCAAAATTGTGGCAATCTGGGGAATGACCCCGGAATAAGTGCTGTTGCGATAAAAAAGTTCAGCGTAACCGCCGAGGCTGGATACGCCTTCATGAATCCGGGCGCCGCCGGAATCATTCAAAGCCACAAACGGTGCCCCGTTTTTCGCGGCCATATCCAGGACTTTGCAGATTTTCTGAGCATTGGTTTCACTCAAAGTCCCGCCGATTGCGGTAAAATCCTGCGCCGCGGCATAAGTCAGCCGCCCATTAACCCGGCCATAGCCGCTGACCACCCCGTCACCGACAATTTTTTTCTTCTCCATCCCGAAATCGGTACAACGATGGGTGACAAATTTGTCAACCTCCTCAAAAGTACCATTGTCAAAAAAATAGAGCATCCGCTCCCGGGCCGTCATTTTTCCGGCTTCATGCTGCTTGGCGATACGCGCTTCGCCGCCACTGAGCTCGGCTGCCTGGTTCATCTTTTCTAAACGCTCCAATTGTGCTTCTTTTAATGACATTTGCCTCTCCTGATTCAGTAGATTAAATTGCAACTGACGATTGTATACTGCATACTAAACTATAGTCAACCCCCCTATTACAGTATCGCGCCGCTGTCAAGATTTTTTTTGACAACCGACACTAATGCGGGAACAGACCCCGCATCCAGGGGCAATCCGCCGGCCCGCACCCAGGGGCAATCCGCTGGTCGCACCCCAAGGGCAATCCGTTGGGCGCAAATAAGTACTCTTATCAGAACATTTTCTTGTTTTTTCAAACCGAAAATAACCTGTAAGGCACTAATCGCGCCCGACGCCAATATAATTAAAGCCCGCTTCCCGCAGTTTGGCACCGTCATAAACATTGCGCAGATCGGCGAAATTTGCCTGCGCCATCAAACCGCGCAAACGCTCTAAATCAAGGTAACGAAACTGATTCCATTCGGTCATCAGGATCAAAACATCAGCCCCGGCCGCGGCATCATAGGAGTCCGCGGCATAGTAAATATCGTTAACCGCAGTCAACTCCTTAAAAGTCTTCATTCCTTCGGGATCATAAGCTCTGATTTCAGCCCCAATTCCGGCCAGAGCTTCCACGATATAAAGGGCCGGGGCATCCCGGACATCATCGGTTTCCGGCTTGAATGAAAGCCCCAAAAAGGCCGCGGTCTTACCCTGGACTTCGCCGTGCAATAGCCTGATAATCTTATCCGCCATCCGTTGGCGCTGGCGCTCATTAACCGCGATTACAGCTTCAACAATCGACAAAGGCTCAGCGGCATTGCGCCCGGTCGCCGCCAGCGCCAGGGTATCTTTCGGAAAACAGGAGCCGCCGTAGCCGGGCCCGGCGTGAAGAAATTTTTTGCCGATCCGGCCATCAAGCCCGATGCCCCGGGCAACCTGCTGGACATTGGCGCCGACTTTCTCACAGAGATTGGCCACTTCATTAATAAAACTGATCTTGGTTGCCAGAAAGGCGTTGGCGGCATATTTAATCAATTCCGCGGTTTCGAGATTGGTAACCACAAAAGGGGTCTCATTCAGGTAAAGGACATTATAAATATCCTTCATAATCGCTGCCGCCTGATCACTTTCAGTGCCGATAACTACTCGGTCGGGACGCATAAAATCACCGATGGCCGAGCCTTCCCGCAAAAACTCAGGGTTGGAAACCACATCAAAATCGACCTTAACCGACTGGTTTTCGGCAATCACTTTGCGGACCAACTTCCCGGTACCGACCGGAACCGTACTCTTGTCGACAATCACCTTGTAACCATTCATAAAACGGCCGATATCGGCCGCCACGCCCTTAACCTGACCTAAATCAGCCGAGCCATCGGCCGCGGGCGGTGTTCCCACGGCAATAAAAACCACCAACGCGGATTCGACCCCGGCCTTGAAATCGGTGCTGAAAGCCAATCTTTTCTGGGCGACGTTACGGCTTACCAGATCATCAAGGCCGGGCTCGTAAATCGGCATTTCTCCGCGATTTAACCCGGCAATTTTCCCTTCGTCAAGATCAACACAAACCACATTCATCCCGAATTCGGCCAGACAGGTACCGGTCACCAGACCGACATAGCCGGTACCGATTACAGTTATATGCATTTATTTACACTCCAACGTCAGAAAGTTAGTAGCTTTCACAGAGTCAGTATATTCTACCTCAAAGTATCCAATCGTGTAACTATACAGCCGAATCCGGGGTCGGGCGCGGTTTTTCTCCGCCAGGCGTTAAGATTTCTGTTTTTCCTTACGCCCGCTGCGCCCGCCTTGCAAAACTCGCTTACGCTCAAACAGTTGCAATGCTAATGCGGGAACAAATCCCGCAACCCGGAAGAAAGTTACCGGCCCGCACCCAGGGGCAATCCGCTGGTCGCACCCCAAGGGCAATCCGCTGGGCGCAAATATGTACTCTTATCAGAACATTTTCTGGTTATTAAATCTTGTTTTTTGGTGCAGAAAATAACCTGTAAGGTACTAATGCGGGAACAACTCCCGCAACCCAAACAGGGCCTTGCGGCCCGCACCCAGGGGCACTTCCGTTGGGCGCAAATAAGTGCTCTTATCAGAACATTTTCTTGTTTTAAAACAAGAAAATAACCTGTAAGGCACTAATGGGCTCCCGCTCGCTTCCGAAAAACAACGAAATCGTTTCCGCAACCGCTTACGAAAAACCACCCCCGCCCCCTCCAGAAGGTGGGGGGTAAAATTTGGCTGAATAGTTAC
>WFRP01000311.1 GCA_015486505.1 Pseudomonadota bacterium
TCGGAAGCGAGCGGGAGCCCATTAGCATTGCAACTGTTTGAGCGTAAGCGAGTTTTGCAAGGCGGGCGCAGCGAGCTTAAAGGAAAAACAGAAATCTTAACGCCTGGCGGAGAAAAACCGCGCCCGACCCCGGATTCGGCTGAATAGTTACTCTATTTTTTGGTTGAACCACAGATGGACACGGATAGACACAGATAAAATTTTAATAATTTCAATTATTTGCAAGCCGTCACTTAGGAGAGTAAATATGGCATTAACACAAATACAGAAAAAACCCGCCCAGCCCTAAATTCAACGGCCACAACGAAATTGCATATTTCATATAAATAGGCTATGTATTCGCAAATTCCACGACAAAGGAAGCAATTTGAAACTTCTCCACACATCCGATTGGCACCTGGGGCGTTCACTTTACGGCCGCAAACGTTATGACGAGTTTGCGGCCTTTCTCGACTGGCTTTACAATGTTATTGTCGCCGAAGGGATTGACGTACTGCTGGTTGCCGGTGATATTTTCGATACCGGCAGCCCCGGTAACCGGGCCCAGGAATTGTACTATCAGTTTCTCTGCCGGGTGGCCGCTGCCAGTTGTCAACATATTGTGGTTATCGCCGGAAACCACGATTCACCATCTTTTCTCAATGCCCCGAAAGCGGTTTTGCGGACTCTTAACATTCACGTCAGCGGTAGTATAACCGGAAACCCCGCAGATGAAGTTCTGGTGCTTGCTAAAGACGGCGGCCGGGAAGCGGTGATTATCTGCGCGGTTCCCTACCTCCGCGACAAGGATATCCGCAGCGTTGCCGGCGGCGAATCAACCGAAGACAAAAACCGAAAACTGCGGGAAGGCATCAAGGAACATTACGCGCGGGTGATCGCCGTCGCTGAAAGCCGCCGGGCGGAACTTAGGCTGGCTCTGAACCGGACGCCAAACGCCGGGATTGCGGCCAAAACCAACCCCCCGATTCCGATTATTGCGATGGGCCATCTCTTTACCGCCGGGGCCCGAACCGTTGACGGCGACGGCGTGCGGGAACTCTATGTCGGTTCTCTGGCCCATATCGATAAAGATGAATTTCCACCGACAATCGATTATCTGGCGCTCGGCCATCTCCATATTCCGCAGACGGTCGGCGGAACCGAACATATACGCTATTCCGGCGCTCCGCTGGCGATGGGTTTTGCCGAAGCGAAGCAGACAAAAAGTGTGATCGTGCTTAAGTTCCGTCCGACGGCGGCCCTGCCCGGTGCCGAAAATGCTGCTGACCACCCCCCCAAAAACGCCAAAAAAAACGCCGCCGCTGCCAACCCGGCGCCCGCCACCGCGACCCCGGCGATCACATTGCTGCCGATCCCGACATTTCAGCCTTTAATCAGGATTTCCGGCGGCCTTGCCGGGATTCTCGATGAAATCAACCGGCTGCGGGATGAGCAGAGCCGGGCCTGGCTTGAGATTGAATATACCGACAGTAAACTTGTCAGCAATCTCCGCGAGCAGATTGAAGAGGCTCTGGCCGGTACGGCAATGGCGGTTATCAGGATAAAAAACCGCCAGGTTTTCAACCGGGTTCTGCGCCGAATCAACGAAACCGAAACCCTGGATGATCTTGATGAACAGGAAGTTTTTCGCCGCTGTCTCGAAAGCTCCGGGATTGACGAAAGTGACCGGCCGGAAATGCTCGCGGCATTTAATGAAGTAATCAGGGATCTGGCGGAAAATGAAAATCCTTAAACTTCGATTTAAAAACCTGAACTCGCTCGCCGGCGAATGGTGTATCGATTTCAGTGCCCCGGAATACGACGCTGACGGTATTTTCGCCATAACCGGGCCGACCGGCTCCGGCAAATCGACAATTCTGGATGCGGTCTGTCTGGCGCTTTACGGCGCTACCCCCCGGCTTGGGAAAATCAGTAAAAACAGTAATGAAATTATGTCCCGGCAAACCGGTGAATGTTTCGCCGAAGTTACCTTTGCCGCCGCGGCCGGAGAATTTATCTGCCATTGGCAGCAGCATCGGGCCCGGAAAAAACCCGACGGCAAGTTGATTGAAACCCGGCACGAAATTGCCGACGCCGGCAGCGGCAAGATCCTTGAATCGAAAAAACGGCAGGTCGCGGCGGTTATTGAGCAGAAAACCGGGATGAATTTTGAACGCTTCACCCGCTCAATCCTGCTGGCCCAGGGCGGTTTCGATACCTTTTTAAAGGCCGATTCCGATAACCGCGCCCCGATTCTGGAACAGATTACCGGCAGCGGCATCTATAGCGACATTTCAAAAAAAGTCCACGAACGCCAACGTGATGAGCGCGAAAAACTTAAACTGCTCCAGGCGGAAACCAACGGCATCGCCATTTTGAGTACTGAACAAGAAGCCGGGCTCAACCGCGAACTTGAAGAAAGACTCAAAACCGAAAAACACCTGGCGGCGCAACATCAGGAAATCACAGATGCCGTCCTCCGGCTTGACGGCATCGCGAAACTGCGCCGGGAAATTGCGACACTAACCCGGGAAGAAGCGGCGCTCGAACAGGAAAATACGGCCTTCCAACCGGAGCGGGAGCGGCTTGACCGGGCCCGGAAAGCGGCGGAATTTGCTGGCGAATTTGCCGCTTTAAGCGCAATCAGACAGCAGCAGAAAGCAGATCAGGAACAATTTGAAAAAATTACCGGCGAAATTCCCGCGATTGAAAAAGCCGTGGCCGCGCAAAAAGATATCCGGCAAAACGCGGCATCAGCCGTTGTTAAAGCCAAAACCGCGCAGAAAACCACCGGGCGGCTGCTCCAGCAAGTCCGGCTGCTGGACCAGCAGATCTCCGACCGCAAAAAAGCGATCACGACTCAGGAAAATGAGTCTCAAAAACTGCAGTTACAGATCAAAGAGCAGGCGGAAATCCGCCGGCAACTTCAGATAAAACTTAGCCGTGGCCGGCAGGAGATTAAAGGGCTCCGGGAATATAGATCAAATCACCAAAATGATGCCATCCTTATTACTCAACTTGCCGGATTCAAAGAAAAAATAACCAGGCTGCAGGAGATCTCAAAGCGAATTTCAGCGGTGCAAAAAACCCGGCGAAACGCGGCGCGGCAATGGCAGAAAGCGAGCGACTTTTTCGCCACAGAGACCCTTGCTTTAAATAAGCAGCAAAAAAAGCATCTGTCTCTGCAGGAACAGGTGCAAACGCAAGAACTTGAGCTGCGGGAACTCCTTAAAGGCCGGCTCCTGCGGGAGTATCGCACGGAAAAAGAAAACCTGCTCCAGGAGTTAATTCTTTTACATAAAATATCCGAGCTTGAAAGCGAAAGAGCCCAGCTTGAAGACGGCAAGCCCTGCCCGCTCTGCGGCGCGGAAAAGCACCCGTTCGCTGAAGCCAATATCCCGGAAATCAGCCCGACGGAAAAGAAAATTGCCGAACTTACGCAAACCATCGGTCGGGCCGAAGAACTTGAAAATGCCGTAAGCCGACTTGAAGACAGCGCAAAGGAGACAGCGGCCGCGGTTATCGGAATTGAGAAACGGGTCGCTGAAGCCCTGAATGAAAAGCAAAATTGTGAAAAAACTCAAGCGCAAATCGCAACGGATATTCAGCAACTTCAACAGCAGCTTCAACAGGCCCGAACGACATTGCTATCTGAGCTTAAATCACTGGCAATCACCGACATACCTGAAAAAAACCCGGGCAAATTGCTGAAGGAACTCGAACAGCGACAAGGTAAATGGCTTGAAATTCAGGAAAAAGCGAGTTTAATTGAACAACAGAACTATGACCTCGTCAATGAAATCAAAAAAGTTGAGGCGATAATCGCGACTCATAACCACAATGCCGCCGACAAGAAAACAGCTTTGGCCGCTGACCGCAGTAAGTATGACCGGCTGATTGCGAAAAGGCGCGAACTGTTCGATGAGAAAAAACCTGAGGTCGAAGAAGTCCGGCTGGAAAAAGCGCTTGCTGAAGCCGAAGCCGATGAAAAAAGCGCCCTTAAAGCCCGGGATAAAACGCAACAGACCTTAAACTCCGCCCAAATAAAGCTCAAAGACCTAAAAGAAAGTCTTAAACAAAGGGCTTTACAACTGCAGGAAGCCACCGCCAATTTCGTTACCGGGCTTAAAGAGAGCGGTTTTGCTGATGAAGCCGCTTTCCTTGCCGACCGCCTCGATCCGGATAAACGCAACCGCTTAAATCTGCGCGCCCTGAAGCTGGATAAATCCCTGACCGAGCTTAAAGCCCGAAAACAGGCTCACGAAAGCCGCCTCAACAAAGAACTCGCCCGGGAAGTCACGGCGGCGACACTTGCCGACCTGCTGCCGGAAAAGGAAAAACTCAGTCGCACCCTGCAGGAGATCCGGGATGAGATCGGCGGTTTAAAACAGAGATTGCTGGACAACCATAAAGCCCGGGAAAAAATCAGGGAAAAGCAGGCTTTAATTGAAGCCCAAAAACGTGAATTTCATAAATGGGACAAACTCCATAACCTGATCGGTTCAGCCGACGGCAAAAAATTTCGCAACTTTGCTCAAGGCTTGACCTTCGAATTGATGGTTGCCCACGCCAACCGCCGGCTTGAAAAAATGACTGATCGTTATCTTCTGCTGCGCGATGAGCAGGAGCCGCTTGAGCTTAATGTGGTTGACAACTATCAGGCCGGTGAAATCCGCTCAACCAAAAATCTCTCCGGCGGTGAAAGCTTCATCGTCAGTCTGGCACTGGCTTTGGGCCTTGCCAAAATGGCAAGCCGTAAAGTCCGGGTTGATTCGCTCTTTCTTGACGAAGGTTTCGGCACCCTCGACGAAGAATCGCTGGAAACCGCCCTCGAAACCCTCTCCGGCCTGCGGCAGGACAACAAACTGATCGGCATCATCTCGCACGTTCCGGCCCTGAAAGAACGCATCGCCACTCAAATCACCATCACCCCCGACACCGGCGGCAAAAGCACAATCAACGGCCCGGGCTGTAAAAAATTGTAACGACTGATAACAACTGGTAACGAGCCCGCGACAGCAACTTATAGTTAATTAATGGGGTCATTGGTTGGGCATCGGGCAGCGGTTGAAATCAGATATGGACATAATTGTGAAGTCGTGCTATCAGGCGCCATTCGGTTTAAGCTGTTCATACGCATCTTTACTTCATCAGCACAAAAGGAACAAAAAAGATGACCATCGCTTCAATTGATTACGAAAAAAAGAAAATCGAAAAAGGCTATACGGATCGACTTCTAGAAGTAAATCTCAGTGAAAAAACTATAAAAGTTAAAGATATTCCGGCGACGACCCGGGAGATGTTTGTCGGCGGCCGCGGCTACTGTCTGAAAATGGTTTACGACGGCACCACCGCCGCAACCCGTTACGACAGCCCGGAAAATGTTTTAGCCTTTGCCGGCGGGCCTTTCTGCGGCGAAAGCAGTTTTGCCGGGACCGGGAAATTTATTATCGGTTCAATTTCGCCGCTGACCGGAACCTTCTGTGACTCCAATGTCGGCGGCTATTTCTTTCCGCTGGTGAAAAATGCCGGCTTCGACGCGATCACAGTCACCGGAAAATCCGATCAGGATGTAATTATTTTCATCGATGACGAACAAGGCACAATCAGCCTTAAAAAAGCGCCGCCAACCGACAGTTCCCTGCTCGAGGCGGAAAACCTGCTTGAAACCTGGCGCGGGGCCGGCAAACCCAATTCAGTCGCTTTCGTCAATGCCGGTATCGGCAGCAAGCACACCTTTTTCGGCTGTATCAATAGTGTTTATTACGATCCCAAACGCCAACGCTGCCGGGCGAAACAGGCCGGGCGCGGCGGTATGGGCACGGTTATGCGGGATAAGGGGTTATGGGGAATTGCGGTAAAAAGTAATCTCAATAAGCGTCAGGGCAACCAGCCGATTGACAAAAAACGGGTTCGCAATGTCGGTACCAACCTGCGTAAGGTTATCCGCGCTGTCGATCCCAACGAACTCCGTCTCGCCCAACAGGGCACTACCAGCCTGCTCGATATGATGAATAACAATGATATTCTTCCGGTCAACAACTACAAATTCGGCCGCGACGAGCGCCAGAAAGCGGTGACCGGCAAGATTTTTGAAGATAAAGTCTTTGACCAGAAATACCCGGACGGCTGTTTTGCGGGCTGTACTTTAGCCTGCACCAAGGGCTGTGAATCCCACACTCTGACCACCGGCCCGTTTGCCGGACGCACGGTCGCGGTTGACGGCCCCGAATACGAAACCGCCGCCGCGATCACCAATCTCGGCATCTTTGAGATTCCGGCGATTATGGAATACGCCTGGTATTGCGATGAGTATGCTCTGGATACCATCAGCACCGGTGTCGTCATCGCGTTTCTGATTGAAGCTTATCAGGAAGGCTATCTTACCAGGGAAGATACCGACGGGATTGAGTTGCGCTGGGATGATAAAGAGACCACCTTTATGCTTCTGCACGCGATGGCGGCCGGCAGAAAAGGATTTACCGCTGAAATCGGCCGCGGCATCCGCCATATGAAAGGCTGGATCAGCGAACGCGCCGCCGCCCGCAACGGCAATGACAAAGAGAAAATTATGCGGGAGCTTGAACTTTTCGGTATGGAAAGTAAGGGCCTTGAATTTTCGATGTATATCACCAAAGAGTCTCTGGCCCAGCAGGGTGGCTACGGTTTCGCCCTGAAAGGGCCGCAGCACGATGAATCCTGGCTGATTGCACTGGATCAAATCAAAAATGAGATGCCGAGTTTTGCCGAAAAAGCCGCGGCTTTAAGATGGTTTCCGCTGTTTCGCACCTGGTTCAATATTGCCGGGCTCTGCAAACTGCCCTGGATTGACGTGCGCCATCCCGAGGCCGCGCAGACCAGCGACCCGGCGAAAAACCTGCCGACGGTTGACTGTTATCTGGAGTTGGTCAATTCAACTATGGGTACCGACAAAACCCTTGATGATCTGCTGATGGAGTCCGAACGCTGCTATCTGCTCCACAAACTTATCAACCTGCGCCAGGGTTACGGTACCCGGGCTCATGACCGGATCCCGCTCCGGGCGATGGCCCCGGTTTTTGCCGATGAGTTCGCTTTCCGCCGGGATTATTATATCAACGATCTTAAAGAAAATTCCGCCGTCAAAGTCAACGGCCAGGACGATGCCGAACTCCTGGCTGAACTGCAGAAGCATCGCCGGCAACAGTACGAAATTCTGACCGATACCGTCTATCGGGAAAAAGGTTTTGATCTTAACGGTATCCCGCTGGACGAAACTTTGCAGAGACTGGGTTTCAACGAGCCGGAATACCGGAAGATTGTTGAAGAGGCCCGAATGCGCATTAAATAAATCGCGTTAAATGTTAAATGAAGGATAGCCGCATCTGATGCGGCAACAAATCCCGCAACCCAAACAGGGGTTTGTGCCCCGCACCCAGGGGCACTTCCGCTGGTCGCAAATAAGTACTCTTATCAGAACATTTTCTGATTATTAAATCTTGTTTTTTGGTGCAGAAAATAACCTGTAAGGTACTAAAGAGTAATTTCCATAACCACCGGGCAGTGATCGCTGCCCGGTTGCTCAGTTAGATAAGCTATGCGCTCGATTTTCCGGAAAAATTCGCGGTCAACAAAGAAATAGTCGATCCGCCAGCCGACATTGCGGCGGCGGGCCCCGGCCCGGAAACTCCACCAGGAATAGACTTCGGCTTTCTCCGGAAAACTTTGCCGCCAGACATCAACCCAGCCGTTAGCAACCCACTCCGACAAACGCCGGCGCTCCTCCGGATGAAAACCGATTTTACCGTCATTCTCCCGCGGCCGGGCAATATCGATTTCTTCATGGCAGCAGTTGACATCCCCGGCAAAGATAACCGTCTCGCCGGCCCGGCGCAGTTCGTTGACATAGGCCAGAAAAAGTTCGTAAAACTCAAGTTTACCCTGCCAGGCGGCCGCGGATTTTCCGCCATTCGGGAAATAGACCCCGAAAATCCTTAAACCCGACAACCTGATCTGAGCGACCCGCCCCTCATTATCGTCATAATCGGGCATCCCGGCAAGAAATTCAACCTTTTCCAGACCCGCTTTTTTCACCCAGATTGCGGTCCCGGCGTAACCGGGTTTAACCGCCGAATGGTAAAACTGGAAATAAGCGTCATGACTGGTAAGTTCCGCCGGCAGCTGCTCCGCTTTCGCCTTGGTCTCCTGCAGCAGCAGAACATCCGGATCGTATGCGGCAAGAAAATTATCAAGCTCACCTTTCTTGAAAACCGCCCGTAAGCCGTTAACATTCCAGGAAGCTATTTTCAGCGACTTTCCCATACTTAAAAATCCTCAGCCAATGCGGGAACAAATCCCGCAACCCAGACCGCTATCGCGGCCACCTATTTGAAGAAAGTAACGTATGCTTTTCCTCTGCGCCCCTGCGCCTCTGGGCGAGATAAAAACTGTTTTCGCACAGAGGCGCAGATAAATCACAAATAATTACTACAGATAAAAAACAGGTGGAATATTAACCATTTACAGGTTAGCCGTAATGGCGTCCCGAATCTCTGTCGCGGCCATAATGATTTTAGTGCCTTACAGGTTATTTTCTTGTTTTAAAACAAGAAAATGTTCTGATAAGAGCACTTATTTGCGGGCCGTAAGGCTCCGTTTGGGTTGCGGGATTTGTTCCCGCATTAGCAAAAGATATCAATCAGTTAATCTGACTCGAAAAGTTACAATGATAGTAACTATTCAGCCGAATCCGGGGTCGGGCGCGGTTTTCTCCGCTCGGCGTTAAGATTTCTGTTTTTCCTTACGCGCGCTGCGCCCGCCTTGCAAAACTCGCTTACGAAAAACCACCCCCGCCCCCTCCAGAAGGTGGGGGGGGGGGTAAAATTTGGCTGAATAGTTACCAATGATATTGAATTAACATATCAGGAAACAAAACAAAAGGATGTTAAAAAAAAATGTAACTATTCAGCCGAATCCGGGGTCGGGTGCGGCTTTTCTCCGCTAGGCGTTAAGATTTCTGTTTTTCCTTACACTCGCTACGCCCGCATTGCAAAACTCGCTTACGCTCAAACAGTTGCAATGCATATGGGCTCCCGCTCGCTTCCGAAAAACAACGAAATCGTTTCCGCAACCGCTTACGAAAAACCACCCCCGCCCCCTCCGGAAA
>WFRP01000312.1 GCA_015486505.1 Pseudomonadota bacterium
ATTCATCTTCTTGGCGAGCTCGCGAATGCCGGCCTTTGGCTCCATCGCCATCGCCAGAACCACAAGATCAGCTTCAATAATGATCTGGCGCGAGGTTAAGGTGTCGCTGGTAAAGACCTGAAGATAACCGTCTTCCGCAATAACTTTCGCGACCCGGCCGCGGATATAGACGAGATTTTCTTCTTCCATACCCTTTTGCACAAACTCTTCAAAATCTTTACTGTCGGAGCGGATATCCATATAGGAGACATAGGCGGTGCCCTCTTCAACCTGCTGCCGGTAGAGCCGAGCCTGTTTGGCCGTATACATACAGCAGGCCCGGGAGCAGTAGGCTTTATGGCGCTCGGGATCACGCGAGCCGACACACTGAATAAAAACCACCTTTTGCGGCACCTTGCCATCGGAAGGGCGCAGCACCCGGCCTTGAGTCGGTCCCAGAGGATCGAGCAGACGCTCAAAAGCCAAAGCATCAATCACATCCGGAATCTTCCCGGCCCCGTATTCGGGCATCTTCGTCGGGCTGTAAAGATCGTAACCGGTGGCCATAACGATGGCCCCGACAAACTCTTCATTCAAGCTGCGGATAGCGCCTAAATCGATCGCGTTTTCCGGGCAGACATCAACACAGGCCGAACATTTTTCAGCATTTTCGCTTTCCGAGTCATTTTCCGTGTCCGCAAAATGGCGGCAGTCGCCCTGCGCCAAAACCGGAATTTTTGCGGTTTCGAGCTGGTTGTAACGAAAGATCGCCCCGCGCTGACTTAAACCCCGGTTAAATTCATCAGCGACTCTCACCGGGCAGACTTCAAGGCATTTGCCGCAGGAATTGCATTTTGCCGGATCGACAAACGCGGGCCGGGTTTTAATTGTCACGTTAAAATTCCCGACATAGCCGTCCAGCACATCAACTTCGGAATTGACATAAACTTTAATCCGCGGATGAGCATTGACTTCATCAATTTTTTGCTTCAGCAGCTCGGGCACATTATGAAAATAGGGAAAAGTTTGACTGATCTGGGCCATATGACCGCCGATTGCCGGTTCGCGCTCGATAATAACCACCTCATATCCGGCATTGGCAAGATCTAAAGCCGACATAATCCCGGCAATTCCGCCGCCGACAACACAGACCCGTTTGGTCAGATCAATCGTAATCGTCTCTAAGGGAAGATTCTCTTTGACTTTATCAAGGGTCCCCTCGATAATACTGACCGCCTTGGCGGTAGCCAGCGGTTTATTATTCTGATGCACCCAGCTGCACTGCTCACGGATATTGGCAATTTCCAAAAGATAGGAGTTCAAACCGACCGAGCCCGCGGCCTTGCGGAACGTATTTTCGTGCATACGCGGCGAGCAGCAGGCAACCACGACTCCGTCGAGACCCTTTTCGACAATCGTATCCTTGACCTTCTGCTGCCCCGGATCGGAACACATATACATATAGTTCTCGGCGTGAACGACCCCGTCGAGTTTCTCAGCCTCAGCGGCGGCTTTGTCGACATCAACACTGCTGGCAATATTGGAGCCGCACCAGCAGATAAATACTCCAAGTTTCTTTTCCATTAAACGGCTTCCTGATTCCGGCGTCTGAGTGACGAGAGTAAGACCTGAACTTTACTGGCCGCGGCACTGCCCTGGGCTGAGGAGTCGGCAATATCCTTACTCCCCTGGCAGCAGCCGGCAATATAGATGCCCTGATGACCGGTTTCTATGGGCGAAAGTTTATAATTATCTTCAACAAAAAAGCCGTCATCATTGCATTTGATGCCAAGAATATCAGCCAGTTCCCGCGCTCCTTCATTGGGTACCATTGCGGCGGCCAGCACCACCATATCAGCATTGATTTCGATTTTACGACCGCTCAGGGTATCGGCGCCCTGCACCGTAATCTGGTCGCCGTTCTGAAAGACCTTTGCGGCCCGGCCGCGGATATAGATAATCTCTTCTTCGGAAACCGACTGCTGGATAAACTGCTCGTAACCTTTGCCGGTTGAGCGGATATCGATGTAGAAAACATAAACCTGGCCGTCATGCACCTTATGTTTATAAAGCCGGGCGTGTTTGGCCGTATACATACAGCAGACCCTGGAGCAGTAGGATTTATGCA
>WFRP01000313.1 GCA_015486505.1 Pseudomonadota bacterium
CAGTTGAAAAAAGCTGTCGAAAAAAAACAAGAAAATAACCTGTAAGGTACTAATGCGGGAACAGATCCCGCAACCCAAACGGAGCCTTGCGGCCCGCACCCAAGGGCACTTCCGATGGTCGCAAATAAGTGCTCTTATCAGAACATTTTCTTGTTTTAAAACAAGAAAATAACCTGTAAGGTACTAATGCGGGAACAGATCCCGCAACCCAAACAGGGCTTTTTCGGCCCGCACCCAGGGGCACTTCCGATGGTCGCAAATAAGTACTCTTATCAGAACATTTTCTGATTATTAAATCTTGTTTTTTGGTGCAGAAAATAACCTGTAAGGTACTAATGGTGCTCTGGTTTCTGGTGGTTGCCGGTCTGGGCTTGGTGATCTCGTTCAAAAATGGTATATTTTTCTAGTCGTATTTTTTGACTATTCAGCCGTATTGTTATTCCTGGTCCAAACAGTTTCGAACAGTTTCGGGGTCAGGTCAGGATTCGGGGTTTCGGGGTTAGGCTTGACTTATGGGTATTTGAAAAGGGTTAGCGATTAGCGTTCTAGATATGGCGATGGGGTTGTTTGCCGGAGCGGTGGGCGTGTTCGTGGTGGTGGATGTATAACTCTTCATCAACCAGAATCTTGCCGTTTTCCATAGTGTAGATATGCGCGGTGGTTTCGGTTAAAAAGTCAAATTCGTGGGAAACCACCAGGTATGAAAGCTCGGTGAAATTATTGAGCATCTCGACAAGTTTATGTTTGGTTTTATGGTCAAGCCCGGCCGTCGGTTCATCAAGGAGCAGGACTTTGGGCTCCATAGCCAGGACCGTAGCCAGGGCGACCAGGCGTTTTTCGCCGCCGGAGAGCTTGAATGTTATCCGCTTAGCAAAATCGCTGAGGTTTAAGCGTTCCAATACCTGATATGATATTTCCAGAGCTTCGCTTTTGTTTTTACCGAGATTCAGCGGCCCGAAAGCGACATCTTCAATTACCGTGGGGAAGAAAAGCTGGTCGTCGGCATTTTGAAAAAGGAGACCGACCTGTCGGCGTAAGATCTTGAAATCAGCTTCTTCAGTAACGGTTTTGCCGTTAAAAACGATCCGCCCGGCGGTTGGCCGCAAAAGGCCGACAATCAGGTGAAACATAGTGCTTTTGCCGCTGCCGTTCGGGGCGGCAATGCCGATGTGATCCCTTTCCCGGAGACTGAAATTAAGTTCATCAAGGATTGGCGGCCCCTCAGGATAATGAAATGAGAGATCTTCCAGTGACAGAATGGTGGATGGATGCTGACGGCAGTCGGAGGGCATATTTTTATAATTCCTGAAAAATCAGAGGATTGCCGGAAAAACGACAATTCGCAACTCGCTGAGCGCGAGAATGGTTGAGAAAATCAAGATAAAGCTCAGGAAAAAGTAGTCCTGAGCGCGGTCGTGATACTCGGTCAAACTGTGAAAACGGCCGTCAAAGCCGCGGCAGAGCATAGCTTTATGGACGCGCTGGGCGCGCTCGGCCGAACGGACAAAGAGCATTCCCAGCAGATTGGCATAAGTCTTATAGCAATGGAGCGAAGTATTCGGCTGAAAATTGCGGATTTTGGCCGCTCTTAACATAGTCTGGAGTTCATCTTCAATCAGAAAAATATAGCGGTAGGTAATCAGCAGCAGTAAAACCAGTTTGGCCGGCAGTTTCAAACTGTGCAGAGCGTGGGCGAGATCGGCGGTGCTCATAGTCGAGATCAGGGCAAGAAAGATCAGCAGCATAGCCGAGGTTTTCAGCGTCAGCAGCAGGGCCAGGGTAATGCCGGTCCGGCCGATTTCAAGAAAAGAGTTCTGCCAGATGACCGGCCCGCCGCAGGTAAGCGGCAGCACCAGCCAGATAAGCAGGAGAAACCCGGCGATGACCAGAAGCCGGCGGCCGGCTTTGAAAAGATTGATCCGGGCCGCGATAATCAGGATGAATGACAGCGCCAGCGCCAGGAGCAGGGGCGGGATCGTCTGACACAATGCTACGACAAAGGCCAGAAAAATAGCCGCCAGAGTCCTGGTTCTGGGCGACAGTTTATGAATCGGGGATTCCCCGCGGCAGAAATTTTCCTGAAGCATATTTCTAATGCGGGAACTAACTCCCGCAACCCAAACAGGGCTTTGTGCCCCGCAAATAAGTACTCTTATCAGAACATTTTCTTGTTTTTACAGTTGAAAAAAGCTGTCGAAAAAAACAAGAAAATAACCTGTAAGGTACTAATGCGGGAACTATCCCGCAACCCAAAAGAAAGTTTTCGGCCCGCAAATAAGTACTCTTATCAGAACATTTTCTGGATATTAAATCTTGTTTTTTGGTACAGAAAATAACCTGTAAGGTACTAAAGGTTCTGCTTGCTGACTGAAGGTTGTTTACGGCTCCTGATGTAAGCGATAATTCCGACCAGTCCGAGAATATAACCCAGGCCCCCTAACACATCTTTTAAGCCGGGGTCGGGGTTGCGGATTTCCGCCAGCATCTGCAGCAGCGGGTGCAATTTTTCAGTCAGGGATTTATTTACCACTTTCCGGACAATTCTTTCGAGCTCTTCCGGGCTGATATTGAGATTGGCCGTGGCCTTGCCGGCAGTCCCCGGTGTTACGGTGGGAGCGGATCGTGCCGCCGGGGTCGCTGCGGCTTTTGGTTTGGCGGTGGAGGCGGCCGTCGCTGAGTCAACCGGTTTGCCGATTGCGGTTAATTCACTTTTTTTAACCTCCCATTTACCGAGGTGGCCGGTTCCGGCATAGACAACAATCTTCAAATCGTCAATCTTCGGCACCGGAAAAGAAAAATTCCCCTGAGCGTCGGTTTTACCTTTAAGCAGCAGTTGTTTTTGACTGTCAAAAACTTCAACCCGGCTCGCCCTGGCAACCTTGCCGCCGCTGAATTTAGCGGAAGTATAAATGGTATTGCCTTCGACCCAGGCAAAAACATTTACCCGGTGGGCCCAGGCCGGGGCCGCCGAGAACCCCCCCCCGCCTATGAAGAAAACTACAAATATAATAAAGTGTTTACGCATAATAATCTCCAAAATGAAATGAAAATGGGGTCAGGCTTGACTTATGGGTATTTGCCGGAAGCCTGCCGCCCGGAAAAATCCAAATCAGGGCAGCATCTCCGGCCTTACCTTTTTCAGAAAACCGATGCAAAAGAGAGTGATAAGGCCCTCAATAATCATAATCGGAATATGGGTTGAGATCGCGATGGTGGCGACCTCAAGAAAATTCTCATCGCTGAAATAGAGGGCGCCGCCGAGCAGGAGTGCGCTTAAGAATACGGCCGTAAAGCCGCAGGCGAAAGCGGCGGCGGCCGCGGTTTTGCCGGTTTTTTTCAGAAATGGTGCGAACATATAAAAACATAAAACCGCGGGCAGGGCCATGACCGTAGTATTGACGCCTAAGGTTGTGAAGCCGCCGAATTGAAAAAAAACGGCTTGCAGGAGCAGGGCGACCGCAATGGCCGGGAAAGCCGCCCAGCCCAGCAGCAGCCCGATTATCCCGTTTAGGATAAGGTGGGCGCTGCTGGGGCCCACCGGCACATGGACGAGGGAGGCGACAAAAAAGGTCGCCGAAAGAATGCCGGTTTCGGCAATATGTTCAAAATCAAGTTTTTTTAAACCGATTCCCGTCCCGACGGCGGCGACCGCGAAACCTGCCGCTATGACCGGGCCGGATAATACTCCTTCAGCAATATGCATTATTTTTTATCTCTTTAGGGTACCTCGAAAAATTGTCTTTTTGTCCAATTACTGCGCTGGTTAAAAATTTTAACCGCCTTGTACTTAAACAGAAATCCTGATTTTTCAAGACACCCTTTAAACAAAGGTTATATGATGTTGAGATTTCCTGAGAATTATTTCCGGCCGGGCCAGGTTTCAAAATGAACCCAGATGACAGCGCCCAGTTCAACATCTTTTTCAACGCCGTTCAGCGGCAGTTTGTAGTCGGCGGTATTGAGCGCGGCAAAGCCCCACCAGCCCGCGGCCGGAACACTGAAACTGAAAAGGCCGTTGCGGTCGGCCTTGATTGTCTGGGTAATCATATAGTCGGTCGGGGCTTTAATTTTATTATCTTTATTGTAAAATTCGACCTCAACCCTGGCAAACGGTACAACCTTGCCGTTCATCTTGACAATGCCCTGAAAAAGATTGCCGCAGTAGAGCGCGAAAGGTTTGCTCAAAGGGACGATTTCGGTTTTCAGGCCGACTTCCTGATCCCAGCCGTCGTCATCGCCGAAAGCGGTAACTACTGTTTTCGTGTAATGAATAATGAAACAGTCTTCCGCGGGCTCCCAGTAAGGCACCGGCTCCATGACAAACTGATAGATGCCGGGCCGTTTAATTGTGTAATTACAATCGAAGGCCGGTTTTCCCATGATCGTTTTCGGCTGCAGAGAGCTTTTAAGGTCGTGCTTTTTGCCGGCGTTTTCAACGAAAAATTTCGCCGGGGTTTTAAGCTCCATACCCGCCTGTTCGAAAGGGTGAGAGAAGCTTAAGTCGAGAGTGATGGTGCGCGGGTCGTCGGCCATTACCATATTGTCGGATGGGATGAGCATGCCGAAATGGGCCGCGGCCGGGCTTGAGATCAAGACTAAAAAAAGTAGAGCTATGCTGCAGGTTTTACTGATGGTTCTGATCGTCATTTTGGTCCTCCGGAACTTTGGTTAAGTTGATTGTCTGATTCTCAATCGTTGAGGCCAAAAAAAGCCACGACGACGGAGATCGCTAAAGCCGATTTCCCACCTTCGTGGCGTAATTGCCGGACCTGCAGGGCCGGAGTAATATGAAAAAATATGGTATTGCTCAAGGGAACCTCTAAAAATTGCTCTTTTGCCCAATAACTGCGTTAGTCTCAAATTTTAATCCTCAAAATACTCAATGTATTCATCCGGTTAAAATCTTCGACTGCCTTGTTCTTGAACAAAATTTCTAATTTTTAGAGGAACCCTCAAACGTTGATCGGTGCAAGTAGAATTGTTACTTGCCGGAACACACTTCTTGCGTGTCGGTGGGTTGCTTATAGTTGATGTTTTAAATAAAGTCAATAATTAGTCCGTCGGTGATTATTTTACTTGTAAATTAATTCTGAAAATATAATGGCGGATTTTCTCGCGATACCCATTAAGCTTTTCATTTTTTGTCCCCGGACAATTGGCGAAAATTTGAACTTGCAAAAGTTTGGGTGAATCGAGTAAATACATATGTTCAAGACGCGGCGTTTCCGGGTAAACTGAAAATGTTGAAGAGTCAATGCTGCACTGATCGGGGCGTATATGAAGAAAATCAGTATAATAAAACACATTAAATTGTGGGTGATTGTTTTTTTATTGGTGGTTGGTGCGAGTATGATTGCCCTGGATCTGACGATAACCCATAACGGTTTTCAGAGTCAGGTTGAACAATATCGCAAGCAGTATATTGATCAGCAGAAGCAGATGATTAAACAGGAGGTTGATCAGGTCGTCGCAATGATCAGGTGGAAAAAAGACCGGGCTGAGGCACTGGTCAAAGCTGAAATTAAATCCCGGGTTGAAGAAGCCTGCGCGGTGTGCAGCCATATCTACCAGCTGAACAAAAACCGAAAAAGCCCGGCTGAGATCCGGGAGATGATCATCGAGGCCTTGCGGCCGATCCGTTTTGCACAGGGCCGCGGCTACTATTTTATTACTCGTTTGGATGGCATTGAGATGCTTTTTGCCGATAAACCGGAATTTGAAGGGCGGAATTTGCTGAATATGCAGGATACGCAAGGTAAGTATGTAATTAAAGATATGATTAAATTAGTGCGGCAGTCCGGTGCGGGTTTTTATGAATATCACTGGACCAAACCCCGGGCGGCCGGCAAAGATTATAAAAAAATAGCTTTTGTTAAACGTTTTGCCCCCTTGAACTGGTTTATTGGAACCGGCTTGTATGTTGATGATGTTGAGAGGCAAATTAAAAACGATTTACTCACAGATATAAGCCGGATTCGTTTTGGCCGGGAAGGCTATGTTTTTGTTGACCGGTTAAATGGTGATGTTCTGGTAGCAAACGGCAGGCGTTTTGACGGAACCCGGAAACTGTGGCAGGTTTTCAAGGGAAAACCGGTAAAAATCAAAGCGGTTTTTGCGAAAGAGCGCCGGGCGGCCTTGAAAGACGGTGGTGATTACATCTATTATACCTGGGGCAAATTGAGTGATCCTGATCGGGAAGCAGCCAAAGCCTCTTTCGTTTACGGCATTCCTGAACTGCAATGGCTGGTCGGGGCCGGGGTCTATCTTGATGATGTGGAGATGGCGATTGCACAGATGCATTTCCGATTACAAAATCAGCTTAAAATAAAAATACTCATTTTTATTCTCTGTCTGTTGGCAATGATAGCTCTTTTCCTTCTCCTTTTCAACCATTTGCACCGGCAGTTGAAAAACGATTTCCGGCTCTTTAACCTGTTTTTTGATCGGGCGGCGCACTCCGATGAACCGATTAATCAGGACTTGATCCGATTTAGTGAATTCGACCGGCTGGCGGAACACGCAAATAAAATGCTCTTCGATAAAACGCTTGCCCGGCAGAAGCTTTTTGCCGAGCAACAGGCGTTGCGCGAAAGCGAACAAAAATTCCGGGAGATGGCAAATTTGCTGCCCCAGGTGGTTTATGAGGCGGATGCCCGGGGGAACATTAGTTTTATTAACCGTCAGTCCCTGGAAATGTTTGGCTATTCTGAAGCTGATGCCGATGAAAGGCTTAGTTTTTTCACTATGCTTGTACCGGAAGACCGCAGTCGGGCAGAAGAAAATATCGAAGCGGTTTTGGCCGGTAAGACCCCAGGGAACAACGAATATACCGCGTTAAGAAAAGATGGCTCCGTATTCCCGGTAATGGCTTACTCGACTCCGGTTTATCATGATGGTAAACTTGATGGTTTTAGAGGTATCATTGTCGATATTTCCGAGCGCAAACGAATGGAAGAGGAGTTACTTAAGGTTCGCAAGCTTGAATCAGTCGGGGTTCTGGCCGGCGGCATAGCCCATGATTTCAACAATATATTGACGGCAATTTTAGGAAATATTTCTCTCGCCCTGATAAATACCGATCCTGAAAATGAAAATCATGCTTTGCTATTGGAATCGGAAAAAGCCTCCTTGCGGGCTCAGGAACTGACTCAGCAACTGTTAACCTTCGCCAAGGGCGGGGAACCGGTCAAGAAAATTGCGGCAATTGACGAGGTTATCAAAGATTCCGCCGGCTTTGTTCTCCGGGGGAGCAATGTCAGATGTGATTTTCAGTTTAGTGAAGATCTCTGGCCGGTCGTCCTTGATGCGGGGCAGATTAGTCAGGTCATTCAAAATATTATTATCAATGCGGCTCAGGCCATGCCGGGCGGCGGTCGGATTGTGATATTCTGCACGAACTGTAATCTGAATTTGAATTCCGTCGTTCCCGTAAGCCCGGGCAATTATATAAAAATTATCATCAAAGATCAGGGGATCGGTATTCCTGCAGATATGCTTGATAAAATATTTGATCCTTATTTTACAACCAAACAACAAGGCAGCGGTTTAGGCCTGGCGATAACCCATTCCATCATCAAAAAACATAAGGGCTACCTTGCGGTGGATTCCCGTCTGGGGCAAGGCACGACTTTTACAATCTATCTTCCCGCAGCCCAAAACAAAACCGGGTCTGAAACCCGGGATGTTATTGCGGCACCGCTGCCCTGTTCGGGCCGGATAATGATTATGGATGATGAAGAGACGATCCGGGCTCTGCTTAGCAGGACCCTCTCACGGGCTGGTTATGAAGTGGTGGCGGTTAATGATGGAGAACAAGCCGTTTTACTCTATAAAAAAGCGTTGGCGGCAGAGCAGTCAATTGATCTTGTCATTATGGATCTGACGATTCCGGGTGGTATGGGCGGTAAAGATGCTGTCCGAGAGATCCTTAAAATTAATCCGGAGGCCAAAGTTGCGGTTTCCAGCGGTTATTCCAATGATCCGGTAATAGCCAATTTCAGTGAATACGGTTTTTGTGGTGCGCTGGGAAAACCATTTAAGGTTTCAAGGGTGCTGGAATTTGTGGCCCAAGTTCTTAACGGCTGAGCACCGCATTCATACCGTACATTATTCAGTTAAATAGCAGTATTTTCAGGTAAAAGGGGACGTGAATTATGAAAATACAAAGAATCAGCTTTCGAATTTTACTTCCGGCATTTATAATAACTATAGTATTTTCCATCGTTCTCTATTATGTCGCGAGCTCTAAACTCACCGGCATTATCGAGCAAAATCTCAGCCAAAACACCAATGACAAAATTGCGGATATTGCCGTCAGCGAAAAACGTATCGCCAACGCCATGCTGGCTCAGGCCGCGCTCTTCAGTCAGGCTCAAGCAATTCAAAATGCGTATCTTACAGCCTACAAAGGGGATATCCACAACGAAAAAGACCCCGAGATGGAGAAAGCCCGTAAACAGCTTAGAGACTACTTTGATTCGATTGAAAAAGGTTACATGAAGACCAGTCAGGGGAAGCATTTTCGCATACATTTCCACCTGCCCCCGGCCCGCAGTCTTTTGCGCTTATGGAAAACCAAACAACATAAAAGTGATGATTTAAGCTCTTTCCGTAATACCGTTAAAACTATCAGCCAGGGTGAGCACACACCGCTGGCCGGGATTGAAATCGGCCGGGGCGGTTTTGCCATTCGCGGGCTGGCCCCGGTAATCACCGATTCCGGCCGTTATCTGGGTTCGGTCGAGGTGCTTTCCTCGTATGATCCCCTGGTTAAATACGGCATCTCCAATAAACATGAATATATAGCCGTGTATATGAAAAAAGAGTTTCTGCCGATTGCAACCCGGCTGCATGATCGCAGCAAACATCCGTTGGTTGGTGAAAATTTCGTCTATGTTTCCTCAACCGATAAGGTTGTCACCGATAAACTTATAAGTCCGCAAATCCTTGCTTCCGGCAGCCAGAATATCAATATGCGGCGCATCGGTGATTTTTTTACCGCGGTTTTCCCGGTCAAAGATTTCAGCGGCAAAGTGATCGGGGTCATGGCTTATGGCTACGATGCGGCTAATGTCTACTCAACTATCACCAAAGCTAAAATCAGCATCCTGATGATATGCTTAGCCCTTATTTTATGTATTTTAATCCCGCTGTTACTGACCGTACGTTCAGTCACTAAACCCATCAACCTGACCACCGAGATGGTTAAAGATATTGCCGAAGGCAATGGCGATCTGACCAAGCGACTGACCATCTTCAAACAGGATGAAATCGGTGAAATGTCCGGTTATTTCAATCTCTTTCTTGATAAACTTCAGTCCTTGATCCGCCAGATTAAAGATAATTCCAATGGCATCAATTCGGCATCGAACGAATTTCAGGAGGTTGCGGACCGGATGTTCAAAAGTGCTCAAGAGAGCTCGGAACGCGCGCATACGGTCGCGACCGCGGCCCAGGAGATGAGCAGCAATCTGCATGGTGTTGCCGCCGCGATGGAAGAGTCAAGTACGAATACAAATCTGGTGGCAGCCGCAACCGCAGAGATGTCTTCAACTATAAATAATTTATCCGACAATGCCCAAAAAACTCAGACTATATCCAACTCCGCGGTTGAAAAAGCCCAAGCCGTATCCCGCCAGATGGCCGGGCTGGGTGAAGCTGCGGTCGGTATTGGTGAAGTCCTGGCAACGATTACCAAAATTTCCGGACAGGTAAACCTGCTCGCCCTGAACGCAACCATTGAAGCCGCCCGCGCCGGGGAGGCCGGTAAAGGTTTCGCGGTGGTCGCCGGTGAAATTAAAACTTTGGCGAATCAGACCGCTGAAGCCGCTTCCGAGATTCGGACTAAAGTTGAAGCGATTCAGAAAAGTTCCAGCGAAAACATTGCCGGCATCGAGGATATCTCAAATATTATTGCCGAGATTAATGAGTTGATCGATTTGGTTACGGACGCCGCCGGAGAACAATCCCAGGCCACCGCGGAGATCACCGGCAGTATTACTCAGGTTTCCCGGGGTATTCTGGAAGTTAATGAAAATGTTAATCAAAGTTCTTCAGTCGCGGAAGGGATTACTCGTGACATCGCCGGCGTGGACAACTCGGCACAAAGCGTGAGAAATAACAGTGATCAACTGAAAATTAACGCTGAGAACTTAAGCAGAACGGCGGCTCGGCTTGGCGCTGTAGTCGGCGAATTCAAAATATAAGTGTAACTATTCAGCCAAATTTTACCCCCCCCCACCTTCTGGAGGGGGCGGGGGTGGTTTTTCGTAAGTGGTTGCGGAAACGATTTCGTTGTTTTTCGGAAGCGAGCGGGAGCCCATTAGTACCTTACAGGTTATTTTCTGCACCAAAAAACAAGATTTAATAATCAGAAAATGTTCTGATAAGAGTACTTATTTGCGGGTCGCAAGGCCCCGTTTGGGTTGCGGGATCTGTTCCCGCATTAGTGCCTTACAGGTTATTTTCTGTACCAAAAAACAAGATTTAACAGTCAGAAAATGTTCTGATAAGAGTACTTATTTGCGACCATCGGATTGCCCCTGGGTGCGGGCTGAAAAGCCCTGTTTGGGTTGCGGGAGCTGTTCCCGCATCGGCATTGCAACTGTTTGAGCGTAGCGAGTTTTGCAAGGCGGGCGCAGCGAGCGTAAGGAAAAACAGAAATCTTAACGCCTGGCGGAGAAAAACCGCGCCCGACCCCGGATTCGGCTGAATAGTTACTAAATAATTTTCAAAAAAAATCATTAAAGACATAAAAACAACCACTTATAACAATTCAGAAAAACTTTCTCACCCGGGAACACAAGCTATGACCAATGAGTTTGCTGCTTTTGAACAGTGTCAAAACCCGGCGGTCCGTCTCGACCGGCGCCGACAGGATCTGCACAAGGTTGTCAATCAACTGACCAAAACCTGCCTCAGCGGGGAGTGCTTTGAGCATCTTGCCCCGCAGCCGATCCCGTTGCGGGACAATACGATTGCCATTGTCAAACAGGCGCGCAAGCTGCTTTTCCCCGGTTATTTCACCCAGACGCGGATAGACCCGGTCAATCTCAAATACTATCTCGGCCAGGAGCTTTCCGAACTCCATGAGATGCTCGGCAATCAGATTATTCTGGCGATCCGCCATGACTGTCTGCGCTACAATGACAGCTGTGTCAACTGCGAAGAGCGCGGCCTCGACGCGGCCTCGGATTTTGTCAAAAGACTCCCGGAACTCCGGCGGATTCTGGCAACCGATGTCAATGCCGCGATGGAAGGCGACCCGGCCGCGAAAAGTGTTGATCAGGTAATTTTCAGCTACCCCGGCCTTTTTGCCATCTCGATCTATCGCATGGCTCACGTTTTACATCATTTGCAAGTTCCCCTGCTGCCGCGGATGATGACTGAATACGCCCATAACCTGACCGGAATCGACATCAATCCCGGCGCTCATATCTCTGAAAGTTTTTTCATTGACCACGGTACCGGCATCGTCATCGGCGAAACCACAAAAATCGGCAAAGGGGCGCGCATCTATCAGGGAGTTACTCTAGGCGCGCTGTCACTGCCGCGGGATGCCGGCGAGAGCCTGCGCCACACCAAACGCCATCCGACAATTGAGGATGACGTTATTATCTATGCCGGAGCTACGATTCTCGGCGGTAAAACCACAATCGGCGCCCGTTCGGTTATCGGCGGCAATGTCTGGCTTACCGCCTCGGTGCCGCCCGACACCAGGGTTCTGCAGAAAAGCCAACCGCCGCTTTATTGTGAAGACGGCGTCTGTGTCCCCCAAAACCAATAGTCTGATGCGGGAACAAGCCCCGCAACCCAATCGGGCATTTTCGGCCCGTACCCAGGGGCACTTCCTCTGATCGCAAATAAGTACTCTTATCAGAACATTTTCTGATTATTAAATCTTGTTTTTTGGTGCAGAAAATAACCTGTAAGGTACTGATGCGGGAATAATCCCCGCAACCCAATCGGGCCTTTTCGGCCCGCAAATAAGTGCTCTTATCAGAACATTTTCTTGTTTTTTCAAACCGAAAATAACCTGTAAGGTACTAATTAGCTACAAATTTCAGCCTGGAAATTTATCTGTCATGGAGAGGTAATCAATGAAGAGCATGTTAGAACCGGATCATACCATCTTAAAGAAAATACTTCTGGTCGAAGATGATCATTTCTTTGGCACTATGCTGCAGCGTAATTTTGCCCAGGAAAGTGATCTTGAAACAGTCTGGGCCCAGAGCCTGGCCGAAGGCCGCGAGCTTATGGCTTCCGGCGAACACGATTTTTTTGCGGCCGTCCTCGACTTCAACCTTCCCGATGCCCCCCAGGGTGAAATCATTCCCATTGTTCTGGAACGTCATATCCCGGTTATTGTTTTTACGGCCAGCAGTGATATCGAAATTCGCGAGAAGGTCTGGTCTTACAACGTAGTTGACTATATTTTCAAGGATGACACCAACAGTGTTGAATATCTTATCTCAATGATTCGGCGTCTGGAAATCAATCCCCGGAGCCGGGTATTGGTGGTTGATGATTCATCTTTTTTTCGCAAGGTGCTGGTTGATCTTTTAAAAACCCATCTTTTTCAGGTATCCTCCGCGGCCAACGGCAAAGAAGCTCTGGCTTTAATTGATAAGTCTCCGGACTTCAAACTGGTTTTAACCGATTTTGATATGCCGGAAATGGATGGGCTCAAACTGACGCAAAAACTGCGTCAACGCTTCCGGCGCGACGAATTGGCAATCATCGGCATCTCTGCCGCCGGGGACAAACTGGCGGCGGCCAACTTTATCAAAAGCGGCGCCAATGATTTCATTATCAAGCAGGACTTTATGACCGAAGAGTTCTACAGCCGAGTGCTCCAGAACATTGAAAATATAGAGCGTTCGCAAATGATTTTCGAAATGTCGATTAAAGATCATTTGACCGGGCTCTATAACCGGCGTTATCTTTTTGATTCCGGAACCAAATTTCTGGCCCGGTCCCGGCGCCAGGAAACAACCATGGTTTGCGCCATGCTGGACATCGATTTTTTCAAGAAAGTTAATGACAACTATGGCCACGATGTCGGGGATCTGGTTCTGCGCAGCCTCGGGAAAATCCTGTCGGCAAGTTTCAGAGACACCGATATTGTCGCCCGTTTCGGGGGTGAGGAGTTCTGCGTCCTCGCCGTCGATCTAGACGCAAACAGCGCCTTGAAATTATTCGAAAAACTCCGCGAGAAAGTTGCCGCCGCCACGATTACCTCAAGCAAAGGGGAGACCTTATCGGTAACTGTCAGTATCGGCGTCTGCGTTCAGCTTGCGGAAAGTCTGGAAGAAATGATAAAAACGGCCGACGAACGACTCTATAAGGCAAAAGATAACGGCCGCAACCAGGTTATAATTGATTGAATTTCCCTCAACCCGAAAAGCACACCTGCGGCCTCTTTAAATGCCGACAAAAAATTTACCTGAAGATATCGAGCGCGATTTTACCGCGGCGGCGGCCCTGCACCAGCGCGCCGTAGCGGATTACACAAAATGCCTGGAATTTAACAAAACCCTGGCCCGGCTCCTGGATAAACTGGAAGATTGCGATCAGCTTAAACTGGCGAACAAGGTAATGGGCATCCTGATTGACTGCAGTCCCAAAGAAGGCGGTCACTGCGATCAAGCCACGCAGATCGACAATAAAATCAATTCCTTGACAAAAACCTGGAGGAAAGAAAAAAATAAAGAGACCGGATCAATAATCCGGCCTCTTTAGGGTTCCTTTAAAAATAGAAATTTTGTTCAAGAACAAGGTTGTCGAGGATTTTAACCGGAGGAATACATTGAGTATTTTGAGGATTAAAATTTGAGACTAACGCAGTTATTGGGCAAGAGAGCAATTTTTCGAGGTTCCCTTAAGATTTTGAATTGCCGACAGACCCTGTCAGCGCAGCAGGAATACCGGCAGGTGGCATTCCTGAATGACTTTGTTGGCGACCGAGCCGAACATCACGTTCGACAATTTACCGGAACCATTCGGCGAAATAATAACGAAATCCACCCCTTCCCGGGCCGCCGCCCGACAGATCATCTCCGCCGGATTACCGCGTTCAAGAATGCTGTCGGCGAGCACGCCGGCATTCTCCAACTCCTGCCGGTGTTTCTCGAGAACCTTCTCACAATGAGCGATTGACTGCGCCGTAATCAGCTCCACCTGACTTTGCTGAAAACCGTGATATTCAAGCTGTGAGACCGAAACCACAATCATCAGAGTCACCGACATCGGCATCCGCTCTTTCATTTTGATAATATATTGCAGCACCCGATGTGCTGCCAGCGAATCATCAACCGGAACTAAAACCCGTACAGACATAAATACCTCCAGTAACTACTCGGTTCTCTTAATTAATGCCGTAAAAAAAACGCGGCAGGCAGAGGACCAGGTCGGGCCAGTAGGTCAAAATCATCAATATCGCAATCTGAATTACCAGAAAGGGCAGCACCGCCTTGGCGACATATATCAGGCCGCGATTAACCAGGGCTCCGGTAATATAAAGACTGACCCCCAGCGGCGGCGTACAATAACCGATCCCCAAATTAACCGTCATCAACAAACCGAAATGAAGTGAACTGATGCCGTATTCGGGCAGCATCGGCAACAGGATCGGGGCTAAAATCAGGGTTGCGGAAATGATATCCATAAACATGCCGACAATCAGCAGCATAATGTTGACGATCAGCAGAAACGCCCAGGCGGTATGCACCTGGCTGACCACCGCATCGGCAATCTGGGCCGGGATCTGTTCCAGGGTAAGATAACGGCCGAAAGCCGTGGCCCCGGCAACAATTATCAGAAGCGTCGCTGAAGTCACCGCCGATGAAACCACCACCGACTTGACCTTGTTAAACTTCATATCCTTGTGGATAAAAATTTCGACGATAAAAGCGTAGACACAGGCAATAACGGCGGCTTCGTTAGCCGTAAAAACCCCCGAAAAGATACCGCCGAAGATGATAACCGGCAGCATCAAAGCCCAGAACCCCTCCTTTAAAACTGCTTTTAACTCTTTCCAGGTCGGCGGCGGCGACCGTTTGAAACTACGATTGCGGCAATAGAAATAAGAATAAAGCGACATCGCCACAATGATCAGAAAACCGGGGACAAAACCGGTCATAAACAGAGCCGCCAGAGAGTCATTACTGACCATCGAATAGAGAATCATCGAGATACTCGGCGGAATAATAACCCCTAGAATCGGGGCCGTGGTCATAATCCCGACGCTGAATTTCTCATCATATTGATTATCCATTAAAGCCGGAATCATAAAGCCGCCGATGGCCACCACTGTCGCCACGGTCGAGCCTGAAATCGCACCGAACATCCCGCAGGCGAGAACCCCGGCCATAGCCAGCCCGCCCGGGAAAAAACCAACCACGGCATTGGCCACTTTAATGAGTTTATCAACGATTGAGCCCGCGGTCATTATATTACCGCAGAGGATAAAAAAGAGTACGACGACCAGGGCAAAGTTATCCATACTCCGGAACAGAGTCTGGGCCAGCATAAGAACCGGCATATCGGTAAAATAGACAAAACCGACAATACTGGTAAAAAAGAGCGACATAAAAACCGGAACCGTAGCTCCGAGACAACCCAGCAGGCATAAGGCGATCACAACGTAAGTAGTATTCATTATTGATCCACCTGCCGCCCGGTAAAATCCTCCCACATCGCAATTATGGTCCGGATAAACATCATCGCGCCCATCAACGGCAGAATCGCGTAAAGGATTACCAGGGGAATCCCCAAAATAATCGTACTTTGATGGGTCTCAACCTGCAGGGCCGCCATTTCCCAGCCCAGCACACACATAAGCGCGCTGTAGCCGAGCGTGCAGAGATGGCTGAAATAATCGAGGGGTTTCTTCAGAGCCGGAACGATCTGGGGCAAGGCATCGATCCGGATCATTGAGCGGTTCTTGATTGCCGCCGAACAACCTATAAAGGTAGTATAAATTATAATTTCCCGAATCAATTCTTCAGACCAGGCCAGGGAATAATGAATGGTATAACGCAACACCACATTGATAAACAGAGAAACCAGGCCCACCATCACGGCAATAAAGATAGTCCACTCTTCAAAAAATGAGAAGATCCGGTCTATAATCCTGAAACATTTAACGATCATAAAAAAACCCTGGCAACGTAATTTCAATAAAAAATGGGTAACTATTCAGCCGAATCCGGGGTCGGGCGCGGTTCTTCTCCGCCAGGCGTTAAGATTTCTGTTTTTCCTTACGCTCGCTGGGAAAAACAACGAAATCGTTTCCGCAACCGCTTACGAAAAAACCACCCCCGCCCCCTCCAGAAGGTGGGGGGGGTAAAATTTGGCTGAATAGTTACAAAAATGGTTTTAAAGAAAAAGCCGGAGGCTCAAGCCTCCGGCTCCTGCCGAAAGATTACAGTTTAGTAGTCGAGTACACGTTTATAGCCCAAAAGATCCTGAACTTTTTTCAGGTAGTCAGGACCGATTTTTTTCGCCCATTCTTTGTGCACCGCATCGCCTTCCGTCCGCAAAGTTTCCATATCTTTCGCCGGTAACTGGTAAAATTTTATACCATTGGCTTTCGCCTTGGCAATCTGGTCAGATTCCTGTTTGCGGGTCAGAACCCGGGTTTTGGCGCATTCTTCGTGGATTACGTCGATAAGAATTTTCTGCAGGTCACTCGGCAGAGAATTATAGAACTTCTCATTGACGAGGAAAATAAACAGGCCCTGAGCGTAATTAACCTGAGTGAAATTTTTACATACTTCAAATTTCTTGGTGATATTACAAACCATCGGCGTATGATCGAGGCCGGTGATAACGCCCTGTTTCAGAGAAATGGAAACATCAGGCCACGGCATAACGACTGCAGTCAAACCCCAGGCTTTGTAAAGCGACTGCTGTACGGCCGCCTCGGCAATCCGGAATTTAACATCCTTGGCGTCGGCCAGAGTTTTAACCGGTTTAACCGTCGCCCAGCCATAATTACCATAACCAGTGATATCAACGCCCATAATGCCCTGATGTTTCATACCATCAAGAAAATGCTGCCAGAGCGGGCTGGCAATATATTTATCAAGTTTGTCAAAAGAATCAACCAGGAAAGGCAGGTTGATAATGCCCATGCGCGGGGCCAGGTTGGTAACCGCAACCGAAGAGCAAAGCATACCCTGAACCGTGTTGGTTTTCAGCATATTCAGAACTTCCACTTCGCCACCCAACTGATGCAGAGGATAGTATTTAAGCGCAATCTGTCCGTTACTTTTTTTCCAGAGACTGTCACGCACCCGGTAACCGGCGGCGACCCCCTCAATTACAGGATGAGAGATATTGGAAACCTTCATCACATATTTGGCGCCCGACATATCAACCGTCGATTTCCACTTCGCTAAAGGATTCTTTTTCTTGGCCATTACGGCTGATGAACAAACCATAATCGCAACCAACGCCAGTACCAGAACCCGCAAACACCTTCTCTTCATTGTCGATCCCTCCCTAAAAAATGATAAGTTAATTGGCTGACACGGCAAACAGTTTGCCCTGCGTCAAAATTTGACGGCTCCGCAAAAAAAACTACACGCCGGCAATACCCCGTTCCAATTTCTGCGACCGCCTTAAAAATTAACAATCCATTTTCAAAACGAGATTTTATATTCCGGCAGATGTTCTACTGTAAAGCAAAAAACCAGGGGCTGTCAAGGTATAAAGTAAGGTTTTTCAACTCTCCGGAAAGCCTTAACAGTTAAAAAACCAATTTCCAGCCCCGGAAAAACCGACCGCTGCGCCTAGCCGCAAACCGCAAAAAAACTCCACCGGGAAGCAACTATTTCACTTGCTTTTCACAGCCCCGGCAAGTATTATAATGCCCAGTCACAACTTCTGAGCAAACGCTCCCGGCAGCCTGGAAACAGCTACTCTTTGTCGAAATAAATCGAGCGGGAAAAGCATACGTATGGATGAGAGTCAAAAAAAATCCTCGGCTTCATTAAAAGGAGTTTTCCGGAAACGGGTCCTTTTCTGTTTTGTCATTCTGAGTTTCTCGGTACCCGCACTGCTTTGCAGTCACAGCAACTTATATGCCGGAAGTAAAAAACAAATAGAGTTTGCGGCCGACCATCCCCCTTACCTTGAGGATTTCATAATCAGCGCGGAAGATGACAGTGTCTACCTTTCGTTAAATGTCGCCAACCCTTTCAACCACAAGATAAGGTCCTTACTCATAAACGGTGTCTCACAAAAGATTTCTTTAACTGTGAAGGTCAGCGTGAACAGATTTAACCTCTATCTGGTCAAATTCAACCGGACGCTGAGCAACAACACCTATACCCACAATATCGATTATGACAACCTGAAAAAAATATTCACGATCAGGATGTCCGCCGACAGCAAACCCATTGAAACTTCTTCATATAAAAAAGCCGTAGAGCTCGCCTCAAGCTTCAAAGACATCGTCCTGCTTAAACGTAACCAGATTGAAGCCGACCATCAGTATCAGGTCGACACCCAAACTGAAATCAGGGAAGTCAGCCTGCCTTTCCATCTCGAATATCTCTTCTTCTTTCTCTCCGCCTGGGACCGCAAGAGCAACAACTATACTATAGATATCCCCAAACAGCTGTTAATTGAAAACGTCAAGAGATAACCTTGCCTGACTCCGCCTTCGATACCGAACAAAACCTTAAAGATCACGCCCGCAAAGATCGCAAAAAACGCCGTCGGGAAATAATTATCATTTCCATTCTGATAATTGTTATCAGCGGCCTTTTCTATATCGAGATAAATCTGCCCCACCTGCCGACCGATATGCCGATTATGGGCAATGTCATCGTTTTCGCCCTGATCAACATAAATATCATCCTGCTGCTGCTGCTGATTTTTCTGATCCTGCGCAACCTGATAAAACTTCTCCTCGAAAGAAAACGCAGGATCGTCGGTTTTCGCCTGCGCACCAAACTGGTAGTCGCCTTCATTTCGCTCTCACTTTTCCCGACAATTCTGCTTTTTGTGGCAGCTACCGGCTTTATCCGTTTCAGTCTTGACAACTGGTTTTCAACCAACTTTGAAGCTTCACTCGACGCCTCGATGACGGTGGCCCAGGAATACTACGACACCTTCCGGCAACAGAACCAGACCCTTGCTGAAGCACTCGCCAAAGAAATAACCCGGAAAGGATTGATGATCAGCACGCAGAAAGAGCTTCTGCAGAAACTTACCGAAACTAAACGGGCCGAATACTCTCTCGACGCAATCGCCGTCTTCCCGCGCCCCGGCCCGCCTCTGGCCTGCGCCTTAAGTTTAAGCCCGAACCTGAGTAAGGAAAATTTCCAGGCCGGCATCAACCAGGATGAGCACCTGGAAAAACTGTCGAAAATCGTCCCGCTGCCGGACGGCGCTACCATGATTCAGGGCTGGGCCCCGATCCTCTCGACCTGGCAGGAAAATAAAACCGTTGCCCTGGTCCTGGCCAGCAAACAGATTCCCGCAGGCCTGGCGCAGAAGATGCGGGACATCTCGGAGAAATATACGGCCTACAAAAAAGCCAAAAGCATGGAGCTCTACATCAAAAGTAACTATATCCTGACTTTTGTTCTGATTACGGCCCTGATTACTTTTATCTCGATCTGGTTCGGTTTCTTTCTGGCCAAGGATATCACGGCCCCGGTCCACGAACTTGCGCTGGCGACCCGGCAGATTGCCGACGGCAACCTTGATTTCACCATCGATATGGTCGCCAGCGACGAACTCGGCATTCTGGTCGACTCCTTCAACAGTATGACCGAAAACCTGCTTGAAAGCCGCCGGGAACGGGAACTCGCCCATCTCGAAATGAGCCGCATCAGCTCCGAGCATGAAAAGCGCCGGCATTACATCGAAACCATCCTGAAAAACATTACGACCGGGGTTATCGCCCTGGACCGCACCGGCTGCATTACGACCATCAACCAGGCCGCTGAAAATATTTTTTCCTTCGCCGCCAACACGATTCAAGGGAAAAATTACCGGGAAGTTTTTCACCAGGAACTGATCCAGAAAATCCGCCAATACTTTAAGGAAAGCCAGAACGAGCCTGACAAGAAAAGAAATCTTGAGCTGACCCTGCCTGACCGCAACCGTTACGTTTCCATAAGTTTCAGCCCCTTTATCGACGAAACGGAAGCCTACATCGGCATGCTCATAATTATCAACGATATGACCGAGCTCGTCAAAGCCCAGAAAACCGTAGCCTGGCGCGAAGTCGCCCGCAGGATTGCCCACGAAATCAAAAACCCGCTTACCCCGATCGCCCTGTCGGCGCAGCGCATCCAGCGCAAATACAGCGATTTGACCGAAGAAGGCGACCATGTTTTAAAGAATTGCACCACCACAATCGTCCGTCAGGTTAACGATCTGAAATCTCTGGTTAACGAATTTTCCAGTTTTGCCCGGATGCCCCAGGCCAAACCGACCCTGCAGGATCTAAACCTGCTCATCGACGAATCTCTGGTTCTCTACCGCCAGGGACACCCCCGGGTTGAATTCACATTTGCACCCGACACCCGGATACCCAGATTTTACCTGGATCAGGAACAGATCAAACGGGTTATGACCAATCTGGTTGACAACGCCCTGGCCGCATTGAAAAACGTGGATTCCGCCAAAGTCTGGATTGCCACCAGACTTGACAAAAGTCTGGAAATGGTTATTATCGAGCTCAACGACAACGGCCCGGGCATGGATGAAAGGACTCAGGCCCGCCTGTTCGAGCCTTACTTCTCCACCAAAAAAAGAGGTACCGGCTTAGGCCTGACCATTGTTAAAACGATTATCAACGACCATCGCGGCTTTATCCGGGTCCGTGAAAATCACCTGAAAGGCACCTGCTTTGTTATTGAGCTGCCGATCATTGTCAGCATTTAGTTCTGCACAAAAAAACAAGATTTAATAATCAGAAAATGTTCTGACAAGAGTACTTAGTCAACTTTATGACTTGATGTAAGTGGTAGTTTTTACAGGTTTTGTTGTGTTTTTTTGCAAATGATTTCATCTTGTTACTCTTTGCGCCTTTGCGTCTTTGCGGGATAACTTCTTTTTGTCTCCCGCCAAGACGCAAAGACGCAAAGAAAAACCGCGGGCAAATGATTTTATCAATAAATATCAGTTGTTTAACCTAACTCAGAAAGTTGAGGTACTTATTTGCGACCATCGGAAGTACCCTTGGGTGCGGGCCGAAAAGGCGCGATCGGGTTACGCAATTTGTTCCCGCATTAGTACCTTACAGGTTATTTTCTGCACAAAAAAACAAGATTTAATATCCAGAAAATGTTCTGATAAGAGTACTTATTTGCGGGCCGCAAGGCTTCGTTTGGGTTGCGGGATTTGTTCCCGCATTAGGTAAAAAATTATGCCAAAAACTATTCTGATAATTGACGATGAACCTGACATCCGTCAATCAATGAGTGACATTTTCAGCGATGAAGGCTACAACGTGATCACGGCCGAAGACGGCAGTGAAGCTTTAAGCCAACTCGAAAAAGTGAGTCCGGATCTTATCTTTCTCGACATCTGGCTGCCCGACAGTGACGGTTTGAAACTTCTGCCCGGGCTCAAAAAAGAGCATCCCCAGGTACCGGTAATCATGATTTCCGGCCACGGCACCATTGAGACCGCGGTCCAGGCCACCAAACTCGGCGCTTTTGATTTTATTGAAAAACCGCTCTCGCTCGACAAACTCGTGATCACCGCCGGCAACGCTCTGACCATCTCGCGGCTCCGGGAAGAGAATCTCCGGCTGAAAAAAAGATACAATGAAAATCGTTTAATCGGTGAATGCCGCCCCATAATCCAGTTGCAAGAACAGATCCGGATTATCGCCCCGACCGACGGCTGGGTTCTTATCGTCGGCGAAAACGGCACCGGCAAAGAGCTGGTCGCCCGGGAAATCCACCGCCTCAGCAACCGGGGAAAAGGCCCGTTCATCGACGTTAACTGCGCCGCCATCCCCGACAATCTGATTGAATCCGAGCTTTTCGGTTACGAAAAAGGGGCTTTTACCGGGGCCGAGCGCCGCCAGAAAGGGAAATTTGAACTCAGCAACCAGGGCACGATTTTCCTCGATGAAATCGGTGATATGAGCCTTAATACCCAGGCCAAAATTTTACGGGTTCTCCAGGAAAAAACCCTTTCCCGTCTCGGCAACAGCAGCGCGATCCCGATTGATGTCCGCATCATCGCGGCAACCAACAAAGACCTGGAAGAAGAGATTAAAGCCGGTAATTTCCGCCAGGATCTCTACTTCCGCCTCAATGTTCTCCCGATCCGGGTACCGCCGCTCAGGGATCGGCGTGAAGACATTCCGCTGCTTGCCGAAACCTTCATCACCAACTATTACAACAATCACGGCGGCATTTTCCGACACCTGTCGCCCGAAGTCATCACCCGCCTCAAACAATACGATTGGCCCGGCAATGTCCGGGAGCTCAAGAATCTGATGGAACGGCTCTCGATTATGTGCGCCACCGAACTGATTCAAATAAGTGATTTGCCGCCCTATTTACGCAACCCCGCAGCAAACGGCAATAACGGTTCGGAAGCTCACCAATGGGATGATTTTCTCGCGTCAAATTCACTCAGCGACGCGATTAAAGCCTTTGAAAAACTCTACATTACCGACAAACTGCAGAAAAACAACTGGAACATTTCCAAAACGGCCACCCTAATCGGCATGACCCGGCGCAATCTGCATCGTAAAATCAATGCCCTGGAGATTACGCAGCCGGAAACCGACTAACGAACGGAAACTGCTTTTATCTCACGCAGAGGAATCACAAGAAGAGGAACATGAATCAGGAAAATCATAACGACTACGGTGCCGGGGCGATTGAGGTGCTTAAAGGTCTCGACCCGGTTAAAATGCGGCCGGGGATGTATACCGACACGACCCGGCCCAACCATCTCGCGCAGGAGGTTATCGACAACAGCGTCGATGAAGCCCTGGCTGGCTATGCCAACAGCCTTGAAGTCATTCTCTATGCCGACAACTCTATTTCAGTCCGGGATAACGGCCGCGGCATGCCGGTTGATATCCATCCGGAAGAAGGCGTTCCCGGGGTCGAACTGATTATGACCCGGCTCCATGCCGGGGCCAAATTCTCACAGAAAAGTTATCAATGCTCCGGCGGCCTGCATGGGGTCGGGGTCTCGGTTGTCAATGCCTTATCTCAACGCCTGGAGGTTGAAATCCGTCGTGACGGCGGTCGTTTCACCTGCGCCTATGCCGACGGTGCCACCAGCGTTGAGCTGCAACGGGTTGATGATGTCGGCCGCCGCAACACCGGCACGACGATTCACTTCTGGCCCAATCCCAAATATTTTGATTCCACCAAATTCGCAATCGGCAAACTGATTCACTCCCTGCGGGCGAAAGCGGTTCTCTGCCCGGGCCTGAAGGTTTCATTCAAGGATCAAATTAATGATGAAAGCTACGAATGGCACTTTATCGACGGGTTATCCGACTACCTGAAACAGAGCCTGGGCAACTGTCTCCGCCTGCCGGATGAGCCTTTCACCCATAAATTCAGCGGCGAGCAGGAAAACGTCACCTGGGCGCTGGCCTGGCTCCCGGAAGGCGGCGAGCCGGTTAATGAAAGTTACGTCAATCTGATTCCGACACCGCAGGGCGGCACCCACGTTAACGGTTTGCGCAGCGGCCTGCAGGCGGCATTCAAGGAATTCTGCGACTTTCGCAATCTCCTGCCCCGGGGCCTCAAACTTTCCCCCGAAGACAGTTGGGAGGGCTTAAGTTATATCATCTCTCTGAAACTGCCGGAGCCCCAATTCTCCGGCCAGACCAAGGAGCGTTTAACCTCACGCGAAAGCGCTTCTTTTGTTGCCGGCGTGGTTAAAGACTCTTTCAGCCTCTGGCTTAATGAGCACCCGGCCATCGGTGAAGAACTGGCGGCATTGGTGATTGCCCACGCCCAGAAACGGCAGCGGGCGGCGAAAAAAATTGAGCGTAAAAAAATCACCAGCGGCCCGGCATTGCCCGGCAAGCTGGCGGACTGTGTCTCTCAGGACCCCAACTTGAGCGAGCTCTTCCTGGTCGAGGGCGATTCCGCCGGCGGCTCGGCCAAGCAGGCCCGGGATCGCAATTTTCAGGCGGTTATGCCGCTCCGGGGCAAAATCTTGAACACCTGGGAGAGTGATGTCGAAAGCATTATGGCTTCAAAAGAGATTCACGATATTTCTTCCGCCATCGGCGTTGATCCGGGCTCACCCAAACTTGACGATCTCCGCTACGGCAAAATCTGTGTTCTTGCCGATGCCGACTCCGACGGCCTCCATATCGCCACCTTGATCTGCGCCCTCTTTCTGCGCCATTTCAAACCTTTAGTCAGCGCCGGCCATCTCTATATCGCCATGCCGCCGCTCTATCGCATCGACCGGGGCAAAGATGTCTTTTACGCTTTGGACGAAGCCGAAAAAGACGGCATTATCGATCGCCTTAAAGGTGAGAAAAAAGCCGGCAAAATCAACCTGCAGCGTTTTAAGGGTTTAGGCGAAATGAATCCCCTGCAGCTGCGGGAAACGACCATGGCCCCCGACACCCGGCGCCTGGTCCGCCTTAATCTCGATCATGAAGAAGAGGATTTCAAAATTATGGATATGATGCTCGCCAAAAAAAGAGCCGCCGACCGCCGCCTGTGGCTCGAAGGCAAGGAGCAGTTTACTCCCTGAAAAATATGAACTCAAAACACCAGGAATAATATGGAACAGGATAATCAAACCATAACTCCGGATGCCGCTGAAAAGCAGTTTCTCGGCCAGTTTACGGAAAAAGCCTATCTCGAATACGCGATGTACGTTATTCTTGACCGGGCGCTCCCCTATATCGGGGACGGCCTTAAACCGGTGCAGCGCCGCATTATTTACGCGATGTCGGAATTAGGGCTTAAAGCCGGAGCCAAATATAAAAAATCAGCCCGGACCGTCGGGGATGTCTTAGGTAAATTCCACCCGCACGGCGATACCGCCTGCTACGAGGCCATGGTGGTTATGGCCCAGCCTTTCACCTACCGTTATCCTTTGATTGACGGCCAGGGCAACTGGGGCGCGCCCGATGATCCGAAATCATTTGCCGCCATGCGTTACACCGAATCCCGGCTTTCCGCCTATGCCGAACTTCTTTTAAGTGAATTAGGCAGCGGTACGGTTGACTGGGATGACAATTTCGACGGTACCTTGAAGGAGCCGAAACTGCTGCCGGCGCGGCTGCCGAATATCCTGTTGAACGGCAGCACCGGCATTGCCGTCGGCATGGCCACCGACATTCCACCGCATAACCTGAAAGAGGTTGCGGCCGCCTGTATTCACCTGCTGGACCACCCCAACGCGACGACAAAGGATCTCTGCCGCTTCATCAAGGGGCCCGATTTCCCGACCCGCACCGAAATCATCACCCCGAATGAAGAAATTGTCAAAATTTACGAAAAAGGCAACGGTTCAATCAAGATGCGGGCGGTTTACCATAAGGAAGATAACGACATTGTTATCACCGCGCTGCCGCATCAGGCTTCCGGAGCCCGGATAATGGAGCAGATCGCCGCCCAGATGCAGGCGAAGAAACTGCCCCTGGTCGCTGATTTACGGGACGAATCCGACAATGAAGAGCCGGTGCGGCTGGTCATAATTCCGCGCTCAAACCGGATCGACTGCGAGCAGTTGATGGCCCATCTTTTTGCGACCACCGATCTTGAAAAAAATTATCGGATAAACCTTAACCTGATTGCCCTTGACGGCCGGCCCCGGGTGATGAATCTTGCGGAAATGATCGGCGAATGGCTGACGTTCCGCACCGGGGTTGTCCGCCGCCGCTTAAACTTCCGTCTCGACAAGGTCAAAGCCCGTCTCCACATCTTAAGCGGCCTTTTAACCGCTTTTTTGAACCTTGATGAAGTCATTGAAATTATCCGCAACCACGACCGCCCCAAACCGATCCTGATTAAACGTTTCGCTTTGAGTGATATGCAGGCGGAAGCCATTCTTGAGCTTAAACTGCGCCACCTGGCCAAACTCGAAGAAATGAAAATCCGCGGCGAAGAAGATGAACTCGAACAGGAACGCCGCGGCCTCGAAGAGATTTTAGCTTCGCCGGCAAAGCTCAAAAGCCTGATCCGGAAAGAAATCAAAGCCTGTGCCAAAAAGTATGGCGATGAACGGCGCTCCCCGACCGTAGTTCGCAGTGAAGCCCAGGCCTTGACCACGACCGACCTTCTGCCCACCGAGGCAATTACGGTGATTCTTTCCAATAAAGGCTGGATCCGGGCCGCCAAAGGCCACGATATCAACCCGGAAAAGATTAATTACCGGGCCGGTGACGGTTTTAAGCAGGCGGTTCCCGGGCGCAGCAACCAGCCGGTAATTTTTCTCTCCACCAGCGGCCGCTGCTACACTCTGCCCTCGCACAACCTGCCTTCGGCCCGCAGCCACGGCGAGCCTTTAAGCGGACGCCTGCAACTTGAAAACGACGCCCACATAGAACATCTGCTGATGGGCGCCGAAAACGACCTCTTTCTTATCGCCGCAGATTCGGGCTACGGCTTTATCGCCAAACTTGCGGATTTAACCAGCAAGAACAAAAGCGGCAAAGCGGTGCTCACACTGCCGCCCGGCAGTTTACCCCTGCCGCCGCTGGCCGTCAAAAATATTGAAGAAGAAAATCTGGTGGCTTTGAGCAGCAGCGGGCGCATGCTGATTTTCCCCCTGGCGCAGCTGCCGCTGCTGCCGCGCGGCAAAGGTAATAAGATTATCCATTTCGCTCCGAATCGAGCTGAACACGAAAAGGAAATCTTGAAATCGATCGTTATTCTGCCGGCCGGAGCGACCCTGAAGGTCTACGCCGGCCGCCGCCATTTAACCTTGAAAAAAGAGAGTCTTGAACGCTATTTCGGCAATCGCGGCCGCCGTGGCCAGATGCTGCCGCACGGCCTGCAGCGCGCGGAACGGATTGAGGTGATTACGACAACCGCTGAAAAGGAGAAAAAAGATGACAATTGATTGGGCCTATATGCGCAAAGGTTGAAGCTCCTGCAAAAAAGCCCAGGAGTTTCTGGACAACCGGGAAGTTACAATCAGAGAAACCACTGATGCCCGCAAGGAACGTATCGACCACGATCAGGCCTGGGAAATTTTATCCCCGGCCAATGAAATCACCATCGCCAAAGGTAAAAAACAGCTCAAATTCACGCCCGAACCGGCGCGGCGGGAGGAAATTCTCAAAGCCGCCATCGGCCCCAGCGGCAACCTGCGGGCCCCAACCTTAAAGATCGGTCCCCAAATCCTCATCGGCTTCAATCCGGATCTTTATCAAGCCGTATTCTAGGGATGGACGAGGCAAGTTTAGAGATTATGGTTGCCGCGTTGGCCGGGCCGCTGCCGGGAACCTTTATCACCAAAATCCACCAGATGACGCCGTATCATCTGCTGTTGCGCCTGCGCGGCGGCGGCCGGAGCGGGCAGTTGCGCCTGCTGATTGCCATTGCCCCGCGGGAGCCCGGCCTGCATCTGACTTCCCGGCGTTATCTTAACCCGCCGCGGCCGTTACGCTTCTGCGCCTATCTTCGGCACCATCTGCAGGGCGCAAGGATCAGCGCGATTGAGAAAATCACCGGCGACCGCATTGTCATAATCCGGGCCGCCCGCCGCCACGAGGAAGAACAGCAACTGGTAATCGAGTTGCTCGGCAAACGCGGCAACGCCCTTTTGTGCCAGGGCGCGGAAATGCGGATCGGGGCTCTGATGCATGATAAAAATCAGGCTGAACGGCTTAAACCGGGGACAATCTATCAACCGCCACCGGCCCGGCCTGCGGAACCCGGCGCCCCGGTTTCCGCGAAAATTTTATTGGAAACTATCGGCATCAATGATTGTCACACTGTTTCCGCACAAGATTTGCAAACCGCTTACGATGACTGGTTTTTCCCTCTTTATCAGGCGCATTACGGTAATATTGAAACCCGGCACGCGATTAAATCTCTGCAGCAGTATCAGCGCCGTCTGCGAAAAAGGGTAAAGAAACTGCGTCAGGAACAGAGCGAAAAACTTAAGCATCTTGATGACAACCGGATCGGCGATCTCTTGAAAGGCGAAATCCACAAAATCAAGCGCGGCGCCGCGAAGGCCACGGTTATCGATTACTATTCCCCCAATCTCGATAAAATTGAAATAAGCTTGAATCCGGCTTTAAGCCCCGTGAAAAATCTGGAAAAATTTTACAAAAACGCCAAAAAAGCCAAACGCGGCCTCAAACTTATTGAAGAGCGCCTTCAAGCCACGGAAGCTGAGGCAGATTACGCGGCGGAGCTTATTTTTCAACTTGAGCAATTAAGTAATGATCCGAGCCGGGCAATCTCCGACGAGGAGCAGGAACTGCTGGAACTGACCGCCGAGTTGAGCGGGAAAAAACACCGGGTAACCCCGGCCGGCCCCCAGCGCGGCGGCAGCGGAAAAACCGGGGAAAAAGCCAAAACCCGAGCCACACCGGGAAAAGAAAAAATCTTAGCGCGCAAACAGCGCGGCGTTGAAAAAATTTCCGGAGTCAGCGGCGGCATTATTTATCTCGGCAAAAATGTTATCGGCAATGAAAATATCTACCGCCATCTGGGCGCGCCCGACGATCTCTGGTTCCACGCCCATGAATGCCCCGGCGCCCATGTTCTCTTAAAAACCGCGCCCGGCGCGAAAGAGTACGAAAAAGAGCAGCTGCAGGCGGCGGCTCTGGCGGCGAAAAATTCAAAATTGCAAAGCGAAAAAGCGATCGCGGTCACTATGACCCGGGTAAAATATCTGCATAAACCCAAGGGCGGCCGCCTGGGACAACTTTTATTAAGCGGCCCGACCCGGACAATCATGGTAAATAATTATGACTGAGCTGAGCAGCATACTGCGCCGGGAGATGGCGTTAAAACTCTTGAAATCAGGATTTATTCCGGAACAGGTGGTCGCCACTGAGGCGGCTCTCTCCTGCTACGGTTATGACGCCACCCGGCAGCAGACCGAGCCCCTGCTGGCGCTGCTGCCCGACAATGAAAAACAACTCAAAACCATCCTGAAAATTGCCGGGGAGAAAAGTTTAAAGATTTTTCCGCGCGGGGCCGGGAGCGGTATGTCCGGCGGCTCGATCCCGGCGGAGGACGGCATAATCGTCTCCCTGACGCGGATGAAGCAAATCCTTGAAATCGATGAAGATAATATGATTGCCACGGTTGAGCCCGGGGTTATCACCGGTGAACTGCAGGAGGCGGTCAGCCGCCGCGGTCTGTTTTACCCGCCCGACCCGGCAAGCCTTGCTTTTTCAACCATCGGCGGTAATGTCACGGAAAATGCCGGCGGACCGCGCGCGGTTAAATACGGAGTTACCGGTAATTTTGTGATGGGCCTTGAAGCCTATCTCGTCAACGGGGAAAAGATTAAATGCGGCAATAAATGTATCAAATCGGTCTCAGGCTACGATTTGACCTCACTTTTAGTCGGCTCCGAAGGCACGCTGGCAATTATCAGCAAAATTCTTTTGAAACTGCTGCCGGCCCCGGAAACGGTTAAAACCTCGCTGCTGGCTTTCAGCTCAATGACCGCGGCGGCCCAGGCCGTCAACGCGATGTTCAAACAGCAGATTAACCCCTCAACCATTGAGTTTCTCGATCAGCACTCAATTAACGCGGTCCGCCCGGCCCTGCCGTTTACATTGCCCAAGGCCGCCGACACCGTCCTTTTGGTTGAAATCGACGGTCCCGAAGCCACTGTCAAAACCCAGGCGGAAAAATTAAACCGGCTTTTTCAGGATGAAGCCCTGCTTATAATCGATGCTGAAAATGAGACCGAAAGAGAAAAGCTCTGGCAGGCGCGCCGCAAACTCTCACCGGCAATCGCCAATATCGCGCCGCATAAAATAAATGAGGATATTGCGGTGCCTTTAGCCGCGATTCCGGAAATAATTTCCCGTCTGGAAAGTCTCTCAAAGGAAATTGATCTGCCGATTGTCTGCTTCGGCCATGCCGGTGACGGCAATATTCATGTCAATGTCATGCTCGACAAAAACGATCCGTCCCAGGCGATTCGCGGCCATAAAGCGATCGATAGAATCTTTACCTTGACCCTGGAGTTGGGCGGCACCCTCTCCGGTGAACATGGCATCGGCAACACCAAATCAGCCTATTTCAATAAAGAGTGGACCCCGGCAACCATTGCCACCATGCAGGCCCTGAAAAAGGCTTTCGACCCCGGTAATCGTTTAAATCCCGGGAAAATTTTTCCACTAAAATAAAATATTTTGCCTTAAGCTCAACTTCATAACTTAAGATAACACGTTGATTTACAAGCTAATTTTCATTTGATAGCAATAGCATTTTCATAATGCCTCCATAACTCGGCGAATATATTTCAAAATATCTAATGCGGGAACAATCCCCGCAACCTAATCGGGCCTTTTCGGCCCGCACCCAAGGGCACTTCCGTTGGGCGCAAATAAGTACTCTTATCAGAACATTTTCTTGTTTTTTCAAACCGAAAATAACCTGTAAGGTACTAACTCATAAAATTGACATAATGACTCAATCAGAGCTCGCTCAAGAACTGAAAAAGTGTGTTAAATGCGGCGCCTGCATGGCGGTCTGCCCGATCTACCGCCAGACCGGGCGGGAGGAGATGGTCGCCCGGGGCAAACTTAATCTGATTGAAATAATCAGCCGCAATCAGGAACTGCCGGACGCCTGGATTGAAGCGGTGGATAACTGTCTGCTCTGCTGTTCCTGTGAAGAAAACTGCTCCAAAGGGGTTAAGATTACCGAAATTATCGCGGCGGCCCGCATCCGGCAGACGGCCGCCCAGGGCTTGAATCCCCTTAAAAAAGGAGCTTTCGCCCTGCTTAAAAACCGGATTTTATCAATCGCAAGATTTATCAAATTAGGCTCTCTGCTGCAGTGGCTTCTGTGGCGACGCCTGCCCCGGCACAGCGGCCTGATACGCCGTCTGCCCTTACCCGGAACCGATGAAAAAACGGTGATCCCGATTCTCCCCCGCCGCAACCTCGATGATATTTTAAAAAAACGCAAGCCTGACCCCGATTTACCGCCGGTGCTTTTCTTTCCCGGCTGCGCCACCCGCTATCTCCAGCCGCAGATGGGCCTGGATCTTATCTATGTTCTTGAAAAACTCGGCTTTAACGCTGTCGTCCCAGCCGAATTTAAGTGCTGCGGTATGGTTACCTGGGGAGCTGGTGATGCGGTCAGTAATCTTAAACTTAAAGCATCAAATCTCAAGGTATTTGCCGCTAACGCCGCCATCAAAACCGTCGTCACCGGCTGCGCTTCCTGCGGCCACGCCCTGAAAGAGTATGATAACCTCCCGCCGGAATCTGAAATCCTTGATATCAGCGAATTTCTTTTCCGCCACCGGGAAAAACTTGAAAAGCTGCTTAAGGGCCGGCAAAGCCGAAAAAAAATCACCTATCACGACCCCTGCCACCTGCGTAAAGGCCAGGGCATCACTAAAGAACCGCGCTGGCTGCTTAAATTAATTGCCGGGGAAAACTTTGTCGAAATGAGTCATCCTGAACGCTGCTGCGGCGCCGGCGGGACTTTCGGCTTGACTCATAAAGAACTCTCCCGTAAAATTCTTAAGGAAAAAACCGACGCCGCCGATGCCACCGGGGCCGAGATTGTTACAAGCGGCTGCCCGGGCTGTATTTTACAACTGACTGAAGGCGCCGTCGTCGCCGACAGTAAATGGCTAACTAAACATCCGCTCTCACTGCTTGCCGGACTCTTACGAAGCCGAAACTGAATTTAATCAAAGCCGAAAAGGTTATTTCACCATGGAAGATAAACAAAAATCAGCTCAGATTGCCGAGATTGAGGCTCAGATCAAAGATTTGCAGCAGCAGTTGTTCAGGGCTCAACATGGCGGCAGTACCGGCGGCTATCCTGAATTTTTACGGATCGAAAAAGAAAAAGACCGCCTGATTGAGATCCATGAGATCTCCCCCAACCCGGTCCTTATGTTCGCGGAAAACGGCCGGATCTATTACAGCAATCCCGCCGGACGTCGCTTTCTCGGGATTGATGAGAATGAGCCTCTGGCAAAATTATCTTTCTTTCAGCTTTTTCCGCAAGAGGAAAGGGGAAATTTTGTCACTGAAATGATGCCGACGGCAGTTAAAAGCGGCCAATGGCAGGGGGAAATCAAGGTCCTGACTCCGTTTGCCGAACTTACCTGCCATTTGATTCTGATCGCCCATGCCAAAGACGATAAAGAGGATCAAGAGGATCAATTTTTTTCCGCGACCCTGCATGACCGCACCGCGATCCGTCGGGCCAACCATGCCATCAAAACTATCGTCGGCAATACTTTTACAGCTTCCGGCCAGGATTTTTTCGACAAACTCGTAAAGAATCTGCACTCCTGGCTTGATTGCGACACAGTCTGGGTCGGCAAAATCGAGAATCAACAACTTGAGATACTCGCCCTGGAAAGCCGCCGGCAGCAGCAATCAAAAACCTTCAGTTACGATTTCGAGCACTGTCCCTTAAGCAAAAGCGACCGGAAAGATCTCTATTACTGCCCGGAAAACATTCAGAGCCACTTTCCGGGCAATCGGCTTTTTCGGGAACTAAACGGCTCCGGCTATGTCGGCATCGCCATCTACAACTCCGACCGGGATTTAATCGGCAATATCTGCGCCCTGAAAACCGACCGCCTGACTCTGCCGACAAAAACCGAAGAGCTGCTGATTATCATGGCCGCCCAGGCTTCGGCGGAAATCCGCCATCAGCAAAGTGAAAGCGCGCTGCGCCGGGCCTCGCAGGAAGCCGATGAAATCAACGAACAACTTGAGCTCGCAATTCAGCGAGCCAACAAGATGACGCTTGACGCCGAACTGGCGGCGGCGGCAAAAAGTGAATTCCTGGCCAATATGAGCCATGAAATCCGCACCCCGATGAATGCCATTATCGGTTTTTCTTCGCTGCTGCTTGACAGTAAACTCGACCATGAACAACGGGATTATCTTGATATTATTATTAAAAACGGTGAAGGGCTGCTCCATATCATCAATGATATTCTCGACTATTCAAAGATTGAAGCCAATAAACTTGAACTCGAAGAGATCCCGTTCCAGGTTCGGGAAACAACCGATGACATCCTCGGCCTCCTGACCTTGAAAACCGCTGAAAAAGACCTTTTCTTTCACTGTATTGTCGATCACAGAATCCCGCAGTCCCTTCAGGGTGATCCGGTGCGTCTGCGCCAGATTCTCATCAACCTTGCCAATAACGCGATTAAATTCACCAAACAAGGCGGCATAATTATCCGGGTCACTGTCGCCGAGGCGGAAAGCGAATATGTAAAACTCCTTTTTCGGGTTACCGATACCGGCATCGGGATTCCCGAAGATCGCATCAACTGTCTTTTTCAGTCTTTCTCCCAGGTTGATTCCTCAACCACCCGGGAATTCGGCGGCACCGGCCTGGGGCTGGCGATCTCAAAACAGCTGGCGGAATTGATGGGGGGTGAAATCGGTATTGAGAGTCAACTGGGTAAAGGTTCAACCTTCTGGTTTACGGTGCGGCTGCGCCGGGACCCGGCCGACAGTAACCCCCCGCAGGCGGAAATCTTTAAAAACTACCGTTTTCTCATTTTCACGCCACCGGAAAGAGAAAACCCCGAGCCTAAATTGCAGCCCATCGGTGAGGTTGTCAAGGAACATCTGCTGTCGCTTGATTGCCGGCTTGATCAGGCCGACTCCTATCCTGAGCTCAATGAGCTTTTACTGGCGGCGCATCGGGAAAAGCAGCCTTATACAACCCTGCTCGCCGATCTCTCGGAACTTGCCAAACCCTGCGCCCTGCACAGCAATCTGCCGGACTTTCTCAAACCCGAATATTTGATTGCCCTGGCCCCGGCCCCGAAATTCGAAACTCCGGACAACTATAACGCCATCATCCCGGCCCCGATTAAAAGAGCCCTGTTTTACGAGCAAATGGGACGCTGTATGGGGCTGAAACTTGATGACGAACTGAGTGAAAAAGATGTGCAGCCGGGGCAGAAATTTCATGAAAAGCGGCAGCAGCTTAAAATTCTGCTGGTCGATGATAATCAGGTCAACATTAAAGTCGGCTCAAAAATGCTTGCCAAACTGGGCTTTACCTGTACTACGGCCGGCAACGGCATTGAAGCGTTGGCGGCCCTCGGCAGCAGTCATTACGATGTGGTTTTTATGGATATTCAGATGCCGGAGATGGACGGTTATGAAACCACCCGGCAGATTCGCAGCCAGTCCACCACCACAATCAACCCCAAAGTCATTATTATCGCAATGACGGCCCATGCCCTGAAAAGTGACCGTGACCGCTGCATCAATATCGGTATGAACGATTTTCTCACCAAACCGGTACGTCTGGAAGAACTTAACGAAGTTTTAAGCCGGGCGATGAATCAGCTGGAAGACCGACTGTCACATAATAATTCAAGCGTCCCTGAACTATTTGACGACGATGACAACGCTGATGAAAGCCTGGAGATGGACGATTTCTCAGGCGCTGAGGACGGCAGCGCCGAACAGGACACCGAACTTTTTAATAAAAAGTCCTTCCTGAGAAAACTCGATGACGATCTGGAACTCTACCGGGAACTGCTGGACGACTTTATTCAGGGCACTGATGACTACCTGAAAGATATTGAAGACGGCGTAAAAGCAAACGATTTCGAAAAAATCAGAATTGCCGCCCATTCCATCAAAGGCTCGGCCGGCAGTATCGAAGCCGCGCAGATGCAGGCCGCCGCCTACGCCCTGGAAAAAGCCGCCAGGGAACAGGATAAAGCCCTGATCAAGCAAACCCGGGAAGATATGGAAATGGAATTTGCGATTTTAAGTGAAATCCTCAAAGACGAAATCGCCGATGCCGACAGTGACTTCTGAAGCAGCGGCGATTAGTACCTTACAGGTTATTTTCTGCACAAAAAAACAAGATTTAATATCCAGAAAATGTTCTGATAAGAGTACTTATTTGCGGGCCGCAAGGCTTCGTTTGGGTTGCGGGACTTGTTCCCGCATTAGTACCTTACAGGTTATTTCTTGTTCAAAAAAACAAGAAATGTTCTGATAAGAGTACTTATTTGCGGGCCGAAAAGGCTCGATTGGGTTGCGGGGATTGTTCCCGCATTAGTACCTTACAGGTTATTTTCTTGTTTTTTTCGACAGCTTTTTTCAACTGTAAAAACAAGAAAATGTTCTGATAAGAGTACTTATTTGCGGGCCGCAAGGCCCTGTTTGGGTTGCGGGATCCGTTTCCGCATTAGATTCTAACGAAAAATCCCTTTTTCAATCAAAGCCTGCAGAGTGCGCTGAACCGCGCCCCGGTTGCGCTCAACCGTGGCCTGAGCTTTAAGGCCGGCACTTTGGATAAACTCCCGATCATTAAGACAACGACCCAGCAGAAGCGCAAGTTCTCGCCCATCGGCAACCGGCAGACCGCCGCCCGCTTCATCAAGAAGTTCGAAACCGTCTTTAAAATTGGCCACATACGGACCATGAATTACGGCTTTGGCAAAGAGAGCCGCTTCCAGGGGGTTATGGCCGCCGATGCCGGGAACCAGAGTTCCGCCGATAATCGTAAAACCCGCTCGGCGATAAAAATGAATCAGATCGCCTAAGGTATCGAGCAGTAAAACGGCCGGAACTTTAACCGGCCCTGAAACCAAACTATCTTTAATTTCTGAAAAACGCAGATAATCAATTCCCCGGTCATCCAGCAGTTTCGCGACCGCGGCAAAACGCTGCGGATGCCGCGGCGCCAGCACCAGAGACAGCGGTTTATTATTGTTATTATTACTGCCGTTATCAGCAATATTTTCATTCCAGGCGGAAAGTATCAGCTCTTCTTCACCAGGATGGGTCGACCCGGCGACCACTAATTGAATTTCCGGTCCCAATAATGTCCGAGGGCCGATTTTTAATTTCCGCTCCGGCGGCGGCAGCAGATCAAATTTAAGATTACCGCTGAAAATAATTTTCTCCACCGGGGTTCCGAGCCCGGCAAACCGGGCCGCCGAAACCCGGTCCTGCACCACCACAACATCCGGTACCCCGAACATCTTTTTAGTAAAGAAATTAAAAATCTGGTAGTTGACAAAACTTTTCCGCGAGAGCCGGGCGTTGACCAGGGCCAGCGGCAGCCGCCGGCGCCGGACACAATCAAACAGATTCGGCCAAAGCTCGGTTTCGGCAATAATCAGGGCGGCCGGCTGAAAATAACGAAAGAAAAGCGCCCAGCAACAGGGCAGATCCAGCGGCATCAGCACCACTTTTGCTTCCGGGAAAGCCTGCCGCGCCGTCTGCCGCCCGGTCAGAGTCATGGTAGTAAGCAAAAGGGCGGTTTCGGGATACTCCGCCTGCCGGGCCCGCAGCAGCGGGACCAGCATCCGCACTTCCCCCACGGAAGCCCCGTGAAACCAGAGCGAAGGACAAACTTCAGCCCCCCGCTCGGAATGTGGCACCGCCGGCCGCCGGAAAAACAGCCCCCGGAAACCGAAAAACCAGCCGTAAGTAACCAGCCGTTCACCCAGCCCTTCGAGATTTCCCTGCCGCCGATACAAATACCATAACAGCAGCGGCCAGAATAAAAAGAGTAGAATACTTAGAATAATATTGTAAACAATAAACAAAACAGTTACCAATTTCCTGATATTTAACCGGTAAAACCGAGACGACAAGCCAAAGTTTTATCCCGCTTAAGATCATCGGCAATCGCGGTCAAATCTTCGTGCGAGCCGAGATCACGCCAGTAAAACCGGTTTTCAGTATCTACGATATGCGCTTTAAGATCGCGCCGCCCGGCGACGAGCAGACGTTTATAAAAGCTAATCAGAGGAAAAGCCGCGCGCTTCTCCCGGGCCATCAGTTTAAGCAGCAGCGGCGAACAGATCTGAATGCCGGTGTAAGCCAGCAACTGATTGGCGGAATCTTTAAGTTCACCGCCAAACCCCCGGATACAACCCTGATGATCAACTTCAACCTGACTGTAACGCGGCTTTTTATGGAGCAGCATAGTCACCAGAGACCGACGGCGCAAATGTTGAGAGACGGCCCGAACCAGAGAGATATCGCTGACAATATCCGCATTTACGGTAACAAAGAAAGGACCGTTCAGAAAGCGGGCGGCATTACGGATACCGCCCCCGGTATCAAGAATATCAGGCTCGAAAATATATTCAAGCCGCCGGAAACCTGAATTATTTTCCCGCAGAAAATTTTTGATTTGTGGAGAAAGATGATGGCCGTTAACAACCAAAGTTCCGGGTTTAAGTTTACGCAGACGGTTAAGCGCCAACTTGAGCATCGCTACCCCGTCCACCTCAATCAGAGGTTTGGGGGTAAATTCAGTCAGCGGCTTTAAGCGTGTCCCAAAACCGGCGGCAAGAATCATCACCCGCCATTCAGGATAAAAGAGCGGCCTTTTTTCAGACATATTTCCCTTGCCAAACACTGACACTATACACTATATTCCAACCTGCTTTTATCTGCTTAAGTATTGTATGGCGAATGACAATAATGGAAACCCTTTTTCGTGTCAACCGGACAACTGCCGGCAACTGCCATAAACGTTTAATTTGAAAGGTAAAAATATAATGCATCCGACAAACAAGAAAATGAGCGCCCAGAACGGCGCCGGCCAGAGCGCCCCGGAATTGAGAATGATCGCCTGGGAAACTACCCGCAGCTGCAATCTCTCCTGCGTTCACTGCCGGGCGGCCGCCGAAAAAGGGCCCTACCCGGGCGAACTCGACACCGAAAAAGCCTTCGCATTTATGGATACTGTCGCATCTTTCAGTAAACCGGTAATCATTCTGACCGGCGGAGAACCGATGCTCAGAGATGATATCTATGATCTTGCCGCCTACGGCACCAGACTCGGCCTGCGTATGGTTATGGCCACCAACGGGACCCTGGTTAATGAAGAGAGCATCAAACGTATGCTCGATTGCGGCATCCAGAGAATCAGCGTCAGCCTGGATGGCGCCAACGCCAAAACGCATGATAATTTCCGCAAAGTCGACGGCTCTTTTGCCAATTCCTTAAAAGCTCTGGATTTTGCCCGGGACAGCGGCCTTGAGTTCCAGATCAATACCACGATCACCAAAATCAACCTTGGCGAGATCCCGGCGATTCTTGACCTTGCAGTTGAACTCGGCGCCGTCGCCCACCACATCTTCCTGCTGGTACCCACCGGCCGCGGCAAGGAACTTGAAGAACAGGAAATCCCGGCGACCGAATATGAACGCACCTTGAACTGGTTTTACGACCAGCGTGATAAAGTCCCGCTGCAGCTCAAAGCCACCTGCGCGCCGCACTACTTAAGAATTCTGCGCCAACGCAGTAAAGCCGAGGGGAAATCGGTAACGTTCAAAACCCACGGCCTTGATGCCGTCACCCGCGGCTGTCTCGGCGGCATCGGTTTCTGTTTTGTCTCCCATACCGGCGATGTCCAGCCCTGCGGCTATCTTGAAGCTAAAGCCGGCAACATTCTCGAAACCAACTTTCAAAAAATCTGGGAAGAATCTCAGGTTTTCACCAGATTGCGTGATTACGACTCGCTTGAAGGCAAATGCGGCATCTGCGGCTATAAACGGGTCTGTGGCGGCTGCCGGGCCCGGGCTTATGAAGCGACCGGCAATTTTATGGCGGAAGAGCCCTACTGCGTCTATGAACCCAAAGCCAAATCCGCCGCTGAGAAATTATAAGCCGCAATCAAAAGTTTCAACCAATCAGCATATCCCCATAAGTCAAGCCTGACCCCGTTTGGTTCATTGGTCATTGGTGGTGAATGGAAATTGCAATTTTGACAACTCTCTGTCTGTTCGGCATAATCGGCACGCTGGTGCCGGTTATGCCGGGTTGCGGCCTGATTTTTATCGGGGCTTTCGCTTACGCCCTGCTGACAAATTTTCAGATTATTTCCGGCCCGGAAGTCCTGGTCCTGCTCGGTTTGATGCTGGCCGGCTCAATCGGCCAGTTTTTCATCACCAGCCTCGGGGCCCGGGTTATGGGGGCGGGGAAATATGGGGTTGTCGGGGCTTTCTGCGGATTTTTTTTCGGCCTGATCTTTATTCCGGCTCCGGGCGGCTCTCTGATCGGTGCCTTTGCCGGGGCCTTCATCTGTGAGCTGACCTTTGCCGTTAAAAGTCAGCGGGAAAGCGTCAAGGCCGGAATCGGCGCGGTTATCGGCGCAATCTTCAGCCTCTTTTTTGAGTTTTTCATCGGCATAATTATGATCGCCTACACCCTGTCAATCATCTGGCACAACCCAATCCCGCCGACTATCATTCTCTAATGCGGGAACAGCTCCCGCAACCCAAAAGAAAGTTTTCGGCCCGCACCCAAGGGCACTTCCGATGGTCGCAAATAAGTACTCTTATCAGAACATTTTCTTGTTTTTTCAAACCGAAAATAACCTGTAAGGTACTAATAGCAAACAATCGAATGCAAGCAGTTATAACCTCCCGCAAAGACGCAAAGGCGCCAAGAAAACCGAAAACGATCAACGTTACCTGAAACCCTTTGCGTCTTTGCGTCTTTGCGGGAGACATTAAGATGAATAGTTAGAAATCTTACAACTTAAGGCTTATAGCTTATAACCACACTCTTTACTTAACCGGTCGCCGAGAACCGCGACCAGAGAGTCAACTTTATAGGGTTTGGAAACCATAGCGTTAAAACCATAGGCCTCAAAATTAGCCATTACCGGGTCTTGCGAGTAGCCGCTGGAAACAATCGCGAAGACTTCGGCATCGAGGTTGCGTAAATGTTTGATCGCCTCGCGACCGCCCATCCCCCCCGGAATCGAGATATCCATTAAAACGGCATGAAATTTCTGGCCCGCCTGCTGGGCCGCCTTATAGGCTTCAAGCATTGCCACGCCGTCCTCAACGGCGACAACTTCATATCCCAACATCTCCAGCATTTCACTGACCACATCGCGAATCACCTCTTCATCATCCATCAGCAGGATACGACTGGATTCGGATTGAACAGCATTCTCCAAGCTTTTCCGGGGCATTTCAAGATTGTGGACGGGCTCTTTTTCGCATTTGCCGGTTGCCGGCAGGAAGAAGCTGAATGTCGCCCCGATTCCAGGCTGGCTGTCAACCTCGATGCGCCCTTCATGATTTGCGATAATCGAATAACTGGTCGCCAGCCCGAGGCCGCTGCCGGTCTCTTTACTGGTAAAATAGGGTTCAAAAATTCGCGGCAGGATTGCCGGGTCAATGCCGCCGCCATCATCCTGAACCGAAACTTTAACATAATAGCCGGGTTTAAGATTCGGATACTCATCGACGGCCGCCAGAATATTTTTGATCGTCACCCGAATAATTCCGGCATCCAGCATTGCCTGCCGGGCATTGGTAATCAGATTATTTACCACCTGGCTAATCTGGCCGGAATCGATCTCAACCCCCCAGATATCCTCTTCAATTTCGTATTCAACTTTAATCTGCGAACCGTGCAGAACAAATTCGGCCGACTCTTTAACCAGAGCCGGAAGTTTAGCCCGATCCTTAATCGGCGCCCCGCCTTTGGCAAAGGTTAAAAGCTGCTGTGCCAAAGCCACGGCCCGCTCAATCGCCCGATCGGCCCGGGCCAGATATGCCTCGGTTTTTTCCCGGTTTTCACCGCAGGAAATCTTAATCAGATCCAGGCTTCCCTGCATCCCCATCAGAAGATTATTAAAGTCATGCGCGATCCCTCCGGCGAGAAGTCCGACCGCCGTCAGTTTTTCGCTCCGGATACGTTCCTGCTGCATTTTTCTCTCAGTGCGCACATCCCGAAAAACCAGCACTACCCCCAGACATTGCCCCGCCTGCGTCAGAATCGGCGCGGCCGAATCGGCGATGATAATTTCCTCTCCGCTATGTGAAATCAGCAAGACATGGCTCATCAATTCAATAATCCGGTTTTCCTGTAAAGCCTGAGCCACCGGACAACGCATCGTTTTCCGGCTGTTCTCATTGATAATCCGGAAAACGTCACTGATGTTCTTGCCTAAAGCATCAGCGCTCTTCCAGCCGGTCAGGTTCTCGGCGACCGGATTAATCAGGGTTATCAAACCGTCGGTATCGGTAGTGATGACGCCGTCACCGATACTGCGCAAGGTTACCGCCAGACGCTCCTGCTCCATCTGCAGAAACTCTTCCGCCAGTTTACGCGCCGTAATATCCCGGTTACTGCCGCGCGCGCCCATAGCTTCCCCGTCGGGACCGGTTACCGGACGGCAGATGTGGTTTAACCAGCGAATGGAACCATCCTTGTGGTGAATCCGAAACTCAATCGGCCGAAATGTGCCGTCCTGCTCAACTTCATGCCGGTGATCGACAAATATTTCACGATCCTCCGCGACCACGATATCATTCATCAGAAGATAATTATCGTAAAAATCCTGCTGCGAATAGCCGGTAACCTTTTCGCAGGACGGGGAGAGGTAGATAAATTCCCCTTTTTCATTACGCCAGCACTCCATATCATAAGCATAGTCCGCCACCATACGATAGCGCTGTTCGCTCTCGCGCAATCTTTCCTCGGCCGCTTCGCGCAACTTTCGATCTTCTCTCAACGATGCCACCATCAGGTCAAAACAGTGGGCAAAGGCCCCGATTTCATCATCGGGGAAATCTCCGGTAACCGGCTCCAGAGAGCCCTGCCGAATTCGTTCACTCGCCTGAAAAAGACTGGCAATCGGCCGCGTCATGGAGCGGGAAAGATACCAGCTGCCGAGCAGAATCAACCCCAGAGACAGGCTAAAGACATAGATGAAAGTTTTACGCAAGGTATGGGCGAGGACGTAGGCTTTGGCAATCGGCATCTCACTTATTACCAGCAGCGGCAGGCCCTTGACCTTGACCGCAACCCCCAGCACTGCCTGCTGGGCTACATTCCGGTACTCGGCATAAGCCGATTCCGCCCCCTTGAGAACTTTGGCTACCGGCACATAATGGTCGACCCTGACCCCCTGCAGAACATATTCAATCTCGTTATGGGCAACAATTTCCCCCTGCATATTTATCAAAGAAAGCTGATGGGCACCGGTGGCTCGGCGGGGGAAATTATTAAACAAGGTCTTTAGGTTAATTTCGGCATAAAGATAGCCCTGCTGCTTACCGGTCTTAAGGGAAAAAATCGGATAGACCAGAACCAGTTGCGGCTCCAGCCGCCACTGACTGAAAAAAACCATCTCTTTGCGGGGAAATTCAGTGGTATAGGCGGAGAGGGGCGAGAGACTGCCGGGACTCAGATAACCATAACGGGCCACTGATTCAACCACCCGGTTCTTAGTATTGACAACGACGATTTTACAGATTTCATGGTGCTGGCGATAGACCCAGGACAAAAGCCTGCCATTCTTGCGCGTAAACAGATATTGACTTGCCGTAAATTTGACGGCATCGCGAACCTCGCCGATATGCCAGGCCACCTGTCTACCGGCAACCCGGGCTTCCGCCATGCTGGAACGAGCGACATCACGATAAAGGTAACTCTGCAGCACCCCGTAAAAATAGAGCGAACTGCCCAGCAGAGGCAGAGCCGCAATCAGAATGAAACCCGCCAGAAATTTCCGGTAGAGAGAGCTTTTAAAACTCACCGTAAAACCTCATCCGCCTGCAGCAGAATATCTTCACTGACCTCAAGATCAAGTTTCCGGGCCTCTTTTAATGAAACTGTCAATTTGACCTTTTCCGGATTCTGCACCGCGATATCACCCGGAGAAACTCCTTTTAAAATCTGCTCAACCTCCCGCGCCGCCTGCACCCCGACCGCGAAAAAATCGGGACTGTAGCCCATTACCCCGCCCCGCTGCAGCAGGACATTGTCTATCACCATAAACGGGATTCGCAAACGATGGGATAATTGCAGAAAGTCTTTGAATGAAGCCACTGAAAGGGCATCCGGCAGCATAAAAACCGAATCTATCTCCTTAATCGTCAACCCCTGACAGACTTTCCGCAATTCCGGCAGACTATGCACGCGATTAACCACCAGAGTCACCCCGATATCTTCAGCCACCTGATGAATATGATGCTGTTCAAATGAACTTTTTGAAATTTCTTCATCAGGGTTGTAAAATACCGCTATCCGTTTAATTTCGGGAAAGGCTTTTTTTAACAAGAGCAGACGCTGCGGCAGAAGCTCTTTTGAAACATGGCTGATCCCGGTAATATTCGCACCGGGATGACGCAGGTCGGCAACCACATGAGAGCCGACCGGATCGGCAACCACAGTAAAAACGACGGGGATATCAATATGCTCTCCGGCGACCCCGGCTTTGACGGCCTGAGTTACGGGAGTGGTTACGGTATAGATAAGATCATATTTGTCCGCGGCAAATTTTCTGACTAACGGCGCCACCCTGCCGACATCACCGGCAACCGAGTGAACGTCAAAAACAATCTCTTTATCAAGCTTCCAGTCTGCGTTCTGCAGACCGGACCGCAGCCCTTCGTAAGATTCAAGAAACGGTTCGGCATAAGCAATAACGCCGATATGCCTGACTCGTATATCCTGGTCGGCAACGGCGCAAGCCAGTCCCGGCGCCAACAGGAATAAATAAATCAGCCCTGACAATCCCGGCCAGAATCCATAACGGAGAAATGAACTCATCAGCATAATCTCCTGTGCCCACCTTTACTCCTTGTAAAAACTCACCCGGCATTCTTAGCAGTCATCCCCTGATTTTGCAAGCATGAAAAAAATCGGTAACTATTCAGCCAAAATTTCCCCCCCCCACCTTCTGGAGGGGGCGGGGGTGGTTTTTCGTAAGCGGTTGCGGAAACGATTTCGTTGTTTTTCGGAAGCGAGCGGGAGCCCATTAGTACCTTACAGGTTATTTTCGGTTTGAAAAAACAAGAAAATGTTCTGATAAGAGTAC